>NZ_NCGH01000015.1:0-69353 GCF_002281505.1 Sphingomonas sp. 28-62-20 | reverse complement strand
CGGGGCGGCAGGCGTTGTCACCCAGACCGGCGTGCTGACCGCAGCCTCGGCGGACTTCCAGGGCGGCACCAGCTATACGCTGACCGGCGCCAACAGCATCGGCAGCGTCACCGCGAGCACCGGCACACTGAGCCTGACCAACAACCGCGCGACGAGTACGCTGGGCGCGGTCACCACGACGGGTGCGCTGACGCTCTCGACAACGGGCGCCATCTCGCAGACTGCGGCCTTGTCGGCGACCGCACTGACGCTCAACGGCACGGGCGGCGCGTATACGCTGGCCAATACGGGCAACAGCTTCACCACGCTTGATGCGAACACCGGCTCGATCAACCTGTTCAACGCAGCGGCGGCAACCAGCTTCGGGACGGTCACCACGACCGGCGCGTTCGCGTTCAACACCGGGGCGGCAGGCGTTGTCACCCAGACCGGCATACTGAGCGCAGCCTCGGCTGATCTCCAGGGCGGCACCAGCTATACGCTCAACAACGCCAACAGCATTGGCAGCGTCACCGCGAGCACCGGCACACTGAGCCTGACCAACAACCGCGCGACGAGTACGCTGGGCGCGGTCACCACCACCGGCGCGCTGACGGTCAACGCACTCGCGACTGGATCTACCCTTAGCGTTGCGGGCTCGGTATCGACCGGCGGCGCGACGTCGCTGACAGCGGGCACCGGCGGTCTTGCGCTGAACGCTGGCGTGACCACCAACGGCAATGCGTTGACGCTCTCCTCGGCGGGCGCGGTCACGCAGGCGGCGGCGTTCACGACGGGTGGCCTTACCCTGACTGGTGGCGGGACGTTTGCGCTGGGTAGCGCGAACAATGTGCTGACGACGCTGACGACCGGCAGCACGGGCAATGCGGCCAGCATTGATCTTCGCAATACCGGTTCCTCGACAACGGTGAATGCTGTCACAACGACTGGCGGGTTGAGCGTCAATGCCGCTTCTCCCGGCGCAGGCTTGACCGTGGCGGGTGCCGTCTCCGTCGGCGGCACATCGCAGCTCACAACGCCTGGTGCGGTGACGATCGCCAGCACGGGTAGCCTTGCCGCTTCGGCCGGGCTGACTCTTGCTGCGGGGACCGATTTCATCAATCAGGCGGGCGCGGGTGCGATTACCACCAGCAATGGCGCGCGCTGGCTGATTTATTCGCAGGCACCGCAGACCAATAGCTTTGGCGGCTTGGTCAGCGGCAATCAGGCGGCCTATGGCGTCAATTTCACCAGCACGCCGCCCGGATCGGTTGCGCTGGCCGGTAACCGCTACCTGTTCGCCACCAGCCCGACCGTGACCGTTACCGCTTTGGCCGCGAGCAAGGTTTATGGCGATACACTGGATGCCCGCTCGACCCGGCCATTCTCTGTATCCGGGATTGTGGATGCGGGGTTGTTTGGCAATGTCTTTACCCAGGACGTTCTGGCGGGCACGCCCGCTTTCGCCTCGCTTGGTGACGCGATGCGCGCGCGGGTCGGCAATTACACGACCACGATCGGCCTTGGATCGCTAACCGGGCTGCTGGGCTATAGCTTCAACTTTGTGAATGGTGTGCTCACTGTCACGCCAAAGGCATTGACCGCGACTTTGGTGGGCGGCGTTACCAAAACCTATGATGGCACCACGACCGCGACCTTGGCGGCGAGCAACTATGTCGTCAGCGGCATTGTTAGCGGCCCGGTCAATAATGTGGTCACCACTGACGACGTCGTTCTCAACAACCCCGTCACGGGTGCGTATGATAATCGTAACGTCGGCACGGCGAAAACGGTGACCGTCAACGGCCTGGCCATTTCGGGCGCCGACGCTGCCAATTACACCATCAATACCAGCGCAAGTGCCGCGATTGGGCAGATCAATCCCAAGGCGCTGGTCGCGTCGCTCATCGGCAGCGTCAGCAAAACCTATGATGGCACCACGACCGCGACCTTGGCGGCGAACAACTATACCGTCAGCGGCATCATCAGCGGTGAAACGGTGCTGCTCAACAATCCGACGACCGGGCTGTTCGACACCCGCAATGCCGGTAGCAACAAGACCGTAACGGTGAACGGCTTGGCGCTTTCCGGCGTGGATTCGAGCAATTACATCGTCAATACCAGCACCAGCGCTGCCGTTGGCCGGATCGACCAAAAGGCGCTGACGGTCGCGCTGACGGGCACCGCCGCCAAGACCTTTGATGGCACCACAACAGCGACGCTGGCCACCAATAATTATGCGCTCAGCGGCGCGATTACGGGCGACACTGTTTCGACCAACGCGCCAACCGCCGGCGTATATGACAACAGAAACGCCGGGACCGGCAAGATTGTCACGGTCACTGGGCTGACACCCATCGGCACCGATGCCGGCAATTACAGCGTCAGCAGCACGGTGAGCGGTGCGATTGGCCGGATTGATACACGAGCGATCACCGCATCGCTGATTGGCACGGTTAGCCGTGTTGCCAATGGATCGACCGCCGCCGTAATAGCGCCCGAGAATTTCAGCCTGTCGGGCTTTGTTGCTGGCGAAGGCGCGCGCGTTAACCAGACCGTGGCTGAATATGCAACGGCCCTCGCCGGGACCAACCTGACGGTTACGGCGGTGCTGGCCAACCCCAATTTCGATGCGAATGCCGGAACGCTACTGAGCAACTATTCGCTGCCCGTCGGGCCGGTTTCCGGTCCGATCGGGGTGCTGACCACGCAATCGACCGCCGCCCAGGTGACCGCGATCGTCGCTACTGTCACGGTTGTGCCACCGCCGCCGCCGCCGCCACCGACCGCGGCACCAGCACCAGCACCGGCACCGGCGCCAGCTCCTGCACCGGCCCCGGCACCCGCGCCGGCCCCAGCGCCTGCGCCTGCCCCGGCAGCAGATGTCCCAGCTTCGGGTGGTGGCGGTGCCGCGCCAGCATCGGGCGGTGCCCCAGCGCCAGCACCGGTCCAATCGTCGCCGCCGTCGCCCGTGCCAACGGAGAAACCACCGACGCCCAAGGACGCGGCTGACGCGGGCGATCCCGTGCTGGCATCGGTTAATGCACCAGCGCCTGAATCGGTACCGACTAATGCTGTGGCGCAATCGGTCGTTTCTACGCCCGTTGCGGGCGGATTGTTGTCGTCGCAACGGCAGCTGCCGCCGCGGACTGACGACGTCCCCGGTTTGGACGATGGTTTCTCAGGATCAGGTAATTTTATCTAATGTCACGCTTGAAACACATTGCCCCCCTGATCCTGGCCATGGCGATCCTGATGCCGCGCCCAGTCGCGGCAGCCGGTCCGGTCGCCGATACTACGACAGCAGTCGGCAAGACGCTGAATGGTGAGCCCTGCACAACCAAGGTGAGCAAAGGGGTCGCCGGCGAACCAGGCCTAGCGCCACCGCGATTGCTGACTTGCGCACAGAATAATGAAGGGTCGGTGATCGAAACGCAGGTGGCTGGCGTTGTCGTCCCTGGCGATGATCAGGCCAGCCGCGCCGATATCGAAAAGCGTTTTCTGCAGAGCGTCATCTATACGGGCCTGCTCCGCCGCATGACGTGCAAGGCCCCCACCTGGATCAGCGGCGGCGTCACGGGTGGCGCACCGTTGATGGCCATTCCCTGCGCCTTGCGCGAGGGCGAATGGCCACAGCTCGTGCTGGTGCGGATCGATCCCAATTTGTTTACCATCGCCGATGCGACGCCTGCAGCCTTGCCGGCGCTGTTTACCGTCCTGAAATCGCCAAAGGCAGGCGATCCTGCCGCTGATCAGCGCACCCTGATCAACCAAATCTGGGGTCGCGCCATTGCGCTAAGCAGTGCAAGCGATCGCGCCCGGCTGACCGAGTTGATCCGCGCGGGCCGGACCGCCAACAGCATTGGCCGGTTCGGGGACGCTGAGGTTGCTTTTCGTGAGGCACTTGAACTTGAGACCGATACGCTGAAGGCCAATGACCAGCTGGTCGCGGCCACCTTGCTCGATCTGGCGCTGAATGTGGGTAATCAGGGTCGCGCGGAGGAAGCAACAGGGCTGTTCCGCCGCGCATCACCCTTGCTGCAAAAGTCGACTGATCCGGTCCGGCGCGCGCGGCTTGCCACCTATCTCGCCATGAATGCCGCCAATGCCGCTGACTATAAGCAGGCGCTGCCCCTGTCGCGCGATGCCGCCGAAGCATGGCGCAAGCTTGCCGAAGAGCGCGAGGAGCAGGCAGGGGGCCCGGCTGCGTCGCCCATCGATAAGGGCGATGCCGTTGTCAGCATCGAACAGGGCGAACTGGCCAATGCCCTGAATGTTCAGGCGCTGATGGAACTGCGGTCGGACAATTTGATTCAAGCCTATGCGGCCGCATCCGAGGCGCTCCAGATTCTGAACAAGTCGGGCAAGCTGCCACGCTGGTGGAAGGCTGATACGCTTGTCGTGCTGGGCGAGGTCAGCATTGGCCAAGGGCGCTTGTCAGCGGCTGAAACCTATTTCAATGCCGCGATCGCGCTTCGTCGCCAGATTTTTGGGGATGGTGCGCCAACTATCCGCGCTATGGCCGCGCTTGCCCGCGCCTATCAAAGCGAAAGCGTCAGCACCTCGGCGATCATTACCTATCGCGAGATTTTCAAGCTTGCGCGCACGCTGCCGACAACCAGCGGCATCTTTACATCGCAAATGCTGATCCCGTTTGCCGCATCGATCGTCGATGTTGGCGAAACATTGACCGATCCGGTCCAGAAGCGTGGCCTGTATGCCGAAGCATTTGATGCGTTCCAGCTGGTGCAGTCGCCGCTGGTCGACAAGACGATTGCACAGGCGGCAGCGCGGCTTTCGACCAAGGATCCTGAAATCGGCAAGTTGATCAGCCAATTGCAGGATGCACAGCGCGATGCCGATTTCGCCCGCGTAAAGCTATCCCACCAGCAATCGCTGTCAGATGGCGAACGCAGCAGCGAAACTGAAGCGGCCTTGAAGGCGCAGATTGCCAGCGATCTTGCGGCAATCATCACCACCCGGGCAACGCTGGCGACCAAATATCCTGATTATGATAAGTTTGCGACGCCCCCGGCGGTCAATCTCGATCAGCTTCGGGCTTCGCTGCGCCCGGGCGAAGGCGTGCTGTCTTTCCTGATTGGCCGTGAGCTTTCATTTTCGCAGCTGGTCACCCGCGACGGCGTGGTTGTCGCGCGCGTGCCGGTGGGCGCGGAGGAACTCCGCAGCGCGGTAACCTCCATCCGGCGCGCACTGGAGATTCAGGGCGGGGCAATCAACGAATTCAACCTGGAAGAAGCCAATCAACTGCATGATTTGCTGCTCGGTGGGTTGAAAGATCAGCTTGCGACCGTTGATCAACTGATCGTCGTCCCGGCAGGGCCGCTCAGCAATCTGCCGTTTAGCTTGCTGGTCGCAACGCCACCCGGCGATGCGGGCTATGCCAAAGCCAATTGGCTGGTCCGGACCAAAACAATTTCCTACACGCCGTCATTGCAAGCGTTCACTGCCTTGCGTCGCACCCAATCCCGGCCGGCGCCGCGCCAGGCGTTGCTCGCTTTTGGTAATCCAGCACTGGTTGGCCATGTCGCCAAGGCGGGCGAGGTGTCCCCCTTTGCAGCACTTGCCAATAATTGTCGGCAAGGCGGGCCGATGCCGGCCGGGCTGCTCCGGGCGCTGGAGCCGCTGCCTGATACGGCGCGCGAGCTGAATGTGGTTGCCGCCTCGCTCGGCGCCGCCACCGATAGCCTTTATCTGGGCGGTAACGCTACCGAGGCCAATCTCCGTAAACAGGCACTCGATGACTATCATGTGTTGTATTTCGCAACCCATGGTCTGCTTCCTGGCGAATTGCGCTGCCAGGCAGAGCCGGGGCTCGTTCTCTCGCCGCCGCCCGGGGCACAACAAACCGAAACATCGCTCGACGGCCTGCTTGAATCGAGCGAAATTGCCAGTCTGCGGTTGAATGCTGATCTGGTTGTTCTATCCGCCTGCAACACGGCCGCCAGCGATGGCCGCTTTGGTGGTGGTGATGCGCTATCGGGGCTGGCCGAAGCATTTTTTCACGCCGGCGCGCGGAACATGCTGGTTACCCATTGGCAGGTGCCATCGGCAGCGACGGCTGAGTTAATGTCAGGGTTGTTCACTTCGTTACGCGAAAGCAATGGTGGTAGCGTAGGCGTAGCACTAAGGCAGGCCCAGAACGGCCTGTTCGCAAAGGAAGCCACCGCCCATCCGTTTTTCTGGGCAGCGTTTGTCGTTATCGGCGATGGCATGGGTTTGCCACCGCTGAGCACACCATTAATTGCAGGGAGGTAATTATGAGAATCTCGACTTTTTCAAAGACCGCGTTGGCGTTGGTACTTGGCTTGAGCTCCGTTGCCGCGAGCGCGTCGACGCTCATCGTCATCGATTCCCGCACGCCTAGCCTGAAGGCCGGGCAGAAGATCGACAGCACCAAGCCGATTACGCTGAAGGAAGGCGAGCGGGTTACCGTTATCGGTCCTGACGGTAAGTCGATCACCTTGCGTGGCAAGTTCACTGGCCTGCCGCTGGGCGCGGCGCCTGCTGCATCCGATCCAGGCCGGGCACTGGCAGCGCTGATCAACACCCGCAACGCCCGCACCAGCTCTGTCGGTGTGGTCCGCGGCGCAACCGATGCTGCCGCGCTGCCTAACCCCTGGCTGATCGATATCTCGCGTCCAGGCGAGCGTTGCCTCAAGGCCGGCGGCAAGCCGATCTGGTGGCGTCCAGATGGTGCCCATTCGCAGAAATTCTCGGTCACGCCGGTTGATCGGTCGTGGATTGCCGATTTTGAATGGAATGTCGGCGAAACCATGATGGCCGTTCCCGAGCTTTCATCCTTTGACGCGCAGACCATTTTCGTCATGCGTCTGAACGATCAGGAATTTCCGGTCAGCATCAACATTGTGCCGAATGATCTGGAAAATGACCTGATTCTGGCATCGTGGATGCTCGAAAAGGGCTGCATCCAGCAGGCTGATGCGCTGTTGAAGGTCGTCAGCCAGGGTCAAGTCGTCTCCAAATGAACGCTAAACAACTAAAGGACTATAGGGCGGCAATCATCGTTGCCGCCCTAGCGGCCATCATGGCGACGCTGGCGGTGCAATATCTGACGTTCCTGTCAGAGTTGGAAACCACCAGCCGTGACCTTCGCGTCGCGGGCCAGTCAGCGCCGATGCCGCAGTCCAAGGACATCGTGATCGCCGGGTTAACCGAGGAGACGGTATCGCAATTTGCGTATCGCTCCCCGGTTGATCGGGAATTCCTGGCGAATTTGATCAAGACGCTTGAAGCCAAGGGCGCGCGCGCGGTCGGCGTCGACGTTTTGTTCGACCAAGCGACTGAGCCCGCCAAAGACGAATTGCTCAAAAAGACGATCCGCGAAGCGAAGGTGCCACTGTTCATCAGCTATTCGAATTCGTCGAACATCGTGAATGAAGATCAGCTCGCCTATCTGAATGATTTTGTCCCCGAACGGCTTCGCGCCGGCGCGAACCTGCTGAAAGACCCGACCAACGACAGCGTGCGGTGGATTTTTCCAGGCCAAACCAATCCCGGCATGCCGCTTGGCTTTGTGCGCAAGGCGGTTAAGCTGATTGGCATCAATACCCCCAATACCGCGCCCGAAATCGCGTGGCGCCCGCATCCCGATGCCGAAACGCCTGCCTTTGCGGTCTATCCCTCGCACACCGTCGCCTTCCTTCCCGACGAATGGTTCAAGGGCAAGATCGTGCTGATCGGCGCCATTCTGTCGATCACGGATCGCCACCGTACGCCGCTCGCTGTCCTTGATGATGGCGACGATGGCAACATGCCGGGAATCACGGTGATGGCGCACGGCATCTCGCAAGTGATGGAAGGACGCTCGCTGCAGCGCTTCAACCTTGCCGGTGACATCGCCATCACAGTGTTGTTCGCGCTGGTCGGGGTCGGCCTCGGCTTGCTGAAGCGCGGCGCGGCATTCAGCTTCACGGTCGGCGGCATCTTCATCCTGCTTTACTGGGTCGGGTCCTTCTTCGGCTATAGCAATGGCTTGCCGCTGGTCCCGCTGCTCGCGCCAACGCTCGCACTGCTGCTGGCCTTGTGGTTGATGGACGTTGCCATTGGTCGTGCCGAACGCAAGCAACGCCAGTTCATCCAGGGCGCCTTTTCGCGCTATGTATCGCCAGCGGTTGTCAGCCAGCTGGTCGATGACCCGAGCGCGCTCAGCATCAAGGGCGATCGCCGTGAGGTGACCTTTATCTTCACGGATATCGCCAGCTTCACGACCCTGTCCGAAGGGCTAACCTCCGAAGCCCTTTCGGAGGTGCTGAACGCCTATCTCGACGGTGCCTGTTCGATCATCCTGAAATATCAGGGCACGATCGATAAGTTCATCGGCGATGCCATCATGGCGATCTTCAACGCCCCCATCTCCCAGCCGGACCATGCCGAGCGGGCGGTGAAATGCGCGCTGGAGCTTGATGTCTATGCCGAAGACTTCAAGAAGAAGCAGAATGCTGCCGGGATTCCGATCGGCGTGACGCGGATCGGGATCCATACCGGCGTTGCCACGGTCGGCAATTTCGGGTCGTCGTCGCGCATGGACTTCACGGCGCTGGGCGATACTGTCAACACGGCGGCGCGGACTGAAGGCGTGAACAAATATTTCGGCACGCGCATCTGCGTGACCGAAGAATCGGTCGCTGAATGTCCCAATCTGCGGTTCCGTCCGATCGGTGATGTTGTGCTGAAGGGCAAGACCAAGCCGGTTGGTCTGTTCTCGCCCGTGTCAGAGGCTGATGCAGCGACCAATGTGACAGAAGATTACATGGCCGCTTATGAATTGCTGAAGGCCGAGAATCCGAAGGGCATCGACTCCTTCCGGGCGCTGGCAACGCAATATCCATCAGATCCGATCATTGCCTATCATTGTCGCCGGATTGACGCCGGGGCGACGTCCACGCTGATCGTGCTTGAGGATAAATGACGTGATCATTGCCCAACCGGTCAATCGGTACCGCCACCTCCGTTCGGTCGGGCTGGGTGCCATCACGGTGGGGGGCACCGTGCTGACCACAAGCGGGGCCTATGCACAGGTCCCGCCCCCGGTGCCGCAGGTCGTCCAGCCAAGCCAGGGCGAAATTTCGCGCGAACGCCTCACGCTGCCCCCGGTCGCCACGCCGAAATTTGAACTGCGCATTCAGTCGCCAGACAAATCCGCGGTCCCCAAATCGATCGACGGCGTGCAGTTCCTGCTGCGCGATGTCGTCGTCGATGGGGCAACGGCATTTCCGCCGGAAATCATCAACGGCTTTTTTGCCGAGCTCAAAGGCAAGCGCACCGGGCTTGGCGCGGTCCGCCTGGCTGCGACCAAGCTTGAATCACTGTACCGCGAAAAGGGATATTTTCTCACCCGCGTGTTCATCGCGCCCCAACCGATCAACAATGGTGTCATCAAGGTCACCGTGATCGAAGGGTTTATCGAGGATATCACGGTGGAGGGCCTGGATGCAGGAACCCAGCGCACCGTCAAGGCTGCGCTGGAACCGCTGCTGAAGCGTAAGCCGATTGATCTGCCATCGCTCGAGCGCCGGCTGCTGCTGCTCAACGATATCCCTGGCATTGGCGGGACCAGTGTGCTGCGGCAAGGGGCGACGCTGGGCGGCTCCAGCCTGATCGTGACGCTCGAAGAGCGGCCCGATACCTTCCAGATCGCGGTCAATAACGGCTCCTCGCGCATCCTGGGACCCTGGTCCTATGGGGTCAACGCTACCTTCAACCGCCCGTTCGATCTGCCCGGTTCGCTCAACCTGGGCATCAATGCCGGTGGCCGTGATCTGCAAGCCGTGCAGTCGGTCAGCGGTCGCTACACCGTGGCCATTGGCAAGAGCGGGTTACTGGCCAGCGTTGGTATTCTCGCCGCCAAGGCGCAGCCGGGTGGATCCGTCCGCCCGCTCAATATCGTCAACAACCTGATTTCGGTCAGCGCGCGGGCCAGATACCCTTTCATCCGCAGCCGTGCCTTTTCGCTGTTTGGCGAAACGGGCTTGTCGGTTAATCGATCGGATACCGATATCCTTGGCGTGCCGCTGATCCGGGACCGGACCACGGTGCTCGATGTTGGCCTGTCGGTGCAGCAAAATGGATTCCTCAACGGCGCCACGACAATTAATGCCAGCGTTTTCCAGGGCTTACAGATATTGGGTGGGTTAAACAGCGCGGCACCCTCCCCGTCCACGCCAAATTTCGACCCGTCCTTCACGCGGTTGGTCTATTCGATCCAGCGCACCCAGCCATTGCCCGGCGGGTTTAGCGCGCAGTTGAATTTCCAGGGGCAATACAGCAATTCGAAACTGCTGTCGGGCGAGCTCGTTTCCTTTGGCGGTTCGGGCCTTGGCCGTGGCTTCGATCCGGCAGCGATCACGGGCGACCGGGGCTATGGCGGCCTTGCCGAACTGCGTTATGATTTGCCGGTCAGCAATGTCGTGATCAAATCAGCCCAGATCTATGGCTTTGTCGATGCCGCGCGCGCGACGAGCCTGGCGACCAGGGCGATCCCGCTCACGTCGCAAAGCCTCCAATCGGCTGGTGGTGGCATCAGGATTAGCCATCCTTTTGGGAGTGTCGATGTCCAAGCCGCCTATGCGCGACGCGCGCTGGGTGGGGTGGACCAACGCCCCAACCCGCGAATCCTGGTGTCGACAAGCTTCGTTTTCTAGAGTGTGATGACTTTGGATTGGACCAAACCATGCGCCGTTCGCCCTGAGCGAAGTCGAAGGGCATGCGGAGCGTGTGGGCTTCGACTTCGCTCAGCCCGAACGGGTGTGAGGTTGAATCGACCTAACGTCATTACGCTCTAAGTCGGCACCAAGCGCAACGATTTCCGCGCCCGATTACGGATCAACCCTGATGCCCATTGGGGCGACCGGGGTGTTTTGATCGGATCGATAGGTCGAGCGGTTACGGCGTGAGGACGGCTGTTGCCCGTGTTTCGGTGCCGGTCTGGCCTGGTGCAGTTGGTTGAGCAGGCGTGCCCGTCATATCGGGATGCTGCCCGACAATGGCTTCGGTTTCGATCGCATCAAGTGCCGCCTGGGTTTCGACATAGCGTCCCGCCGCCGTCATCCACGTCTTGGCCTTTTGCGCACCGGGCAAGCGCCCGACTTCGGCTAGCGCTGCGTCCACCTTGCCTGCATCAAGCAAATGCCGGACCCGCGCCAGCCGATCGGTTGCGCGCGGCGAGGCGGTGCCCTCATGCCGGATTACAATCAGCCCGGCCAATTCGCGCTGGAAGCTCGTCACCCACCCGTCAACCGCGACGCCCGAGGTTAATTCCGGGGCCATTGTGTCGAGCGAAAGCCGTAAATCCTCCAGCGTTACGGGTGCTCGCCCCGCCGCCACCACGACTGCCACAGCGCGCGCCTGGGTCGTGCGAAAGCGCCGTTTGAGCGGTCCCTCAATCTCACCAAGCCCAAGCCCGCGATCAATTGCCCGCCGGGCGGCAAAGGCGATCAGCAACGCTTCGGCTCGGCCCGAATTGCTGGCGGCGGCGCGCGATTCTTGATCGATCGTGATGGTTCGGGCTTCGAGCGTCGCCAGCTGCGCGGCGATCGCGACTTGCCGGGCATTCAGCATATCATTGTCGATCGATCGCGCTGCGGCCCCTGCCTCGGGCGGGGGTACAAAGCCGGTCTCGCCCGTGCCCGTCGCCGAACCACCGCTGGCCGGCGCGGACCCAGTGGCCCCGTCCGTGCCCCCATCGAACATCATCTGCGCCGATCGTGGCAGCCATTGGCGATACTGACGCACAAACAATGCCGTCACGCCAATGCCGAGCACAAAAGCGACCACCGCGAACCACAGCAGCATCCGCATCGTCGGACGTCCTGCCCCGGCGCTCGCTGATTGATTGTCGCTGCTCATCGCTTCCTTATCCGCGTGTGCGCGCACGCGGTCAATCAGAACGAGCAATCGCTGCCACGGTCTCCAGCAGCTTTTCATCCAAAGGACGCGGCGCCGTCGATATTGCCTGCCACCCCGTGCCGGTTGCGGTCGCCACTGCTTCGCTCAGCGCGGCAATGATGATTCGGTCGCGCGCCAACCCGGCGGTATCGACCAGCGCCGCCAGTCGCGCGCCAGCGCGGGGGGAATGCACCAGCGCGATGCTATCGACCAGCGTAGCCAGCATCGGTGGGGCGATGGGGAGAGCAATGCTGGCATAAACCGGGATCGATTCGCCAACCACGCCGCCTGGCGAAACCATCGACTCCTCGCCGCCGAGATGGAGCAGGCAGCGCAGACCCGCTGCTCCCGCAGCGGCCAGCAAGGCCGCGGCATCGCGATCGCCGACAATCATGACGTCAAAACCAGCCGTGCGGGCGGCCGCAGCGGTTGCCTTGCCGACCGCGACCACCGGCAGCGCGCGCAGCTGGTCGATCGCTGGCCCGGCCCAGCGCAGGGCATTGGCGCTGGTCAGCATCAGTGCATCAAAGCGCGCAGGATCAGGCAGCGTCCAGGGCAGCGCCTCCACCGCGAACAGCGGCAGGGAGAGCGTTTTCAGCCCAAGTGCCTGGGCACGGGCGATCGTGGCACTGTTCCCAGGTTCCGGCCGCAGCACCGCGACCAAGCGGCTCACGTGCCGAACAATGCCCGCACTGGTGCGGGTGCCCGCGCGAGCAAATCCGCTGCCAATTGCGCGGCAAAGCCAAGATCGTCGGTCATCCCGCGTGCCTCGCCCATGACATGCGCGCTGCCATCGGCGGCGAAAAGTTCAGCGCGCAGGTGGAGATGCTTGCCATCAATTTCCGCGAGCGCGGCCAGCGGCGAGTGGCAATCGGCGTTCAGTGCCAGCAGCAAAGCGCGTTCGGCCATCACACAGGCCATTGTCGGGTGGTGGCTGATCGCCTTGATCAGCGCCGTCGTCGCTTCGTCAGCCGCGCGCGTTTCAATGCCGACCGCGCCTTGCGCCGGCGCTGGCAGCATGACGTCAATCGCAATGCCGTTTCCGACATCGCGCCGACCAAGCCGATCAAGGCCAGCGGCGGCGAGCAGGGTCGCGTCAATCTCGCCCGAGGCGACCTTGGCGAGGCGGGTATCAACATTGCCGCGCAGCAGGACGATCTTCAGATCGGGCCGTAACCGCAGCAGCTGCGCCTGTCGCCGGGGTGAGCTGGTGCCGATGGTGGCACCTTGCGGCAGCGCATCGATGCTGTCCGGCCCGATCAGTCGATCACGCACATCAGCGCGCGGCAGCATCGCGCTGATCACGATCCCCTCTGGCCGGATCGTTTCGACATCCTTCATGGAATGGACCGCGAGATCAATCTCCCCAGCCAGGATCGCGCGGTCCAATTCCTTGGTCCACAAGGCCTTGCCGCCAATCTCGGCCAGTGCGCGATCCTGCACCTGATCGCCTGTCGTCTTGATCACGACAATCTCGACATCGGCTTCGGCAAGGCCATGCGTGATCATCAGCGCATCGCGCACCATGCGGGCCTGGGTAAGGGCAAGCGGCGAACCGCGCGTGCCAAGACGGAGTTTGGGAGCAAGCATTGTCATCACCGTTGGTGCTAGCGCCGGTTGCGGCTAGAGGGAAGCCATGGCGCTGATCCTGGGTATTGAATCGAGTTGCGACGAAACCGCCGCCGCATTGGTGACGAGTGATCGCGTGATCCGCGCGCACCGGCTGGCGGGCCAGGAAGCGGCGCACCGGCCCTATGGCGGGGTGGTCCCCGAAATTGCGGCGCGTGCGCATGTTGAAATATTGGTGCCGCTGGTGGAGGCGGCGCTGGCCGATGCCGGGGTGACCCTGGCGCAAGTTGACGCCGTGGCGGCAACCGCAGGACCGGGGCTGATCGGCGGGGTGATGGTGGGGCTGGTGACGGGCAAGGCGCTGGCGCATGCCGCGGGCAAGCCGCTGATTGCGGTCAATCATCTGGAAGGCCATGCACTGTCGCCGCGGCTGTCCGATCCTGACCTTGAATTTCCCTATTTGCTGCTGCTGGTATCGGGCGGGCATTGCCAATTGCTGCTGGTGGAAGGGGTGAACACCTATCGCCGCCTGGCCACGACGATCGACGATGCGGCGGGCGAGGCGTTTGACAAGACCGCCAAGATTTTGGGCTTGGGCTTTCCCGGTGGCCCCGCTGTCGAGCGCGCGGCATTGCTCGGCGATGCCAAAGCGGTGCCCCTCCCGCGCCCGTTGCTTGGGTCAAGCGAGCCGCATTTCTCCTTTGCCGGCCTGAAAAGCGCCGTGGTGCGCGCGCAGGACAGCGGCAAATATCGGGTCGAGGATATCGCCGCGTCGTTTCAACAGGCGGTTGTTGATTGCCTGATCGATCGCACGCGGCGTCAATTGGTCGGGCTCGACGGGGTCAGCGCGCTGGTTGTCGCAGGCGGGGTGGCGGCCAACCAGACGGTGCGCGGGTCGCTGGTGACCTTGGCCACGGCGCATGGCCTGCGCTTTGTCGCACCGCCCTTATGGCTATGTACTGACAACGCCGCGATGATCGGCTGGGCCGGGGCCGAGCGCTTTGCCGCCGGACTGACCGACCCGCTTGATGTCGCCGCCCGGCCGCGCTGGCCGCTTGATCCGTCAGCCGAGACGGTGCGCGGTGCCGGGGTGAAGGCGTGAGGATAGGCCCATGCGCATAGGGGTTATCGGCGGCGGGGCCTGGGGCACCGCGCTGGCGCAGGTCGCGGCGCATGCCGGGGATCCCGTCCTGCTCTGGGCACGCGAGGCCGACGTTGTAGCAGCAATCAATCAAGTGCATGAAAATACGCTGTTTCTGCCCGGCGTGCGCCTCAGTCATGACGTCAGCGCCACCGGCAGCCTCAGCGCATTGGCGGCGTGCGAGGCGCTGCTGGTGGTCGTGCCTGCCCAGCATGTGCGCGCCGTGCTGGCCGAGGCGGCAGTTGGCCGCACGCCGCTGGTGCTCTGCGCCAAGGGGATTGAGGCGGGGACGCAATTGCTGGTCGGGGAGGTCGCCGCGCAGGTGCATCCGGGCGCGCCGATTGCGGTGCTGTCGGGCCCGACCTTTGCGCATGAGGTGGCAGCAGGCATGCCGACCGCGGTGACGCTTGCCTGCGCCGATGCGCAACTCGGCGCGCGACTGGCAGAACGGCTCGCGGGGCCGGCGCTGCGGCCCTATCTCAGCAGCGATGTGATCGGCGCAGAGATTGGTGGGGCGGTGAAGAACGTGCTCGCGATTGCGTGCGGGGTGGTGGAAGGGGCGGGGCTCGGCCAGAACGCCCGCGCCGCGCTGATCGCGCGCGGCTTTGCGGAAATGACGCGCTTTGGGTTGGCACGCGGGGCGCGGGCGGAAACGCTGACGGGGCTGTCGGGGCTCGGCGATCTGGTGCTGACGTGTTCGTCGACTTCGTCGCGCAATTTTTCGCTGGGCGTCGGGTTGGGGCAGGGGCAAGCGGCGACCGATCTGCTCGCGTGCAAGCTGAGCGTGGCCGAAGGGGCCTTTACCGCGCCCGTCCTGCAGGCCGCGGCGCGGGCGGCGGGGGTGGATATGCCCGTGGTTGATGCGGTCTGCGCGCTGCTGGACGGCGCGCCAGTTCGCGACGTGGTGGGTGCGCTGCTGGCGCGGCCGCTTCGGGTGGAGAACCGGGCTTAGGCGGCGGCCGTAATTATTCGGGCCGGCAAGAGAGCGTGATCAGCGCGGCGCTCTTGTCATAACGAATCGACGAGCAGCCCTTTAGGGCATCGGCGCCAACATAGACCACGTAGGACGGTGGCATCGTGCGGCGTTTGCCTTTGACGAGGATTTCCTTGGCCGCTGCCTCGGGGGCGATTTCACTGGGGTCGGCAATCGACTCGGCACTGCCATAGCCGCGCGTTCGGACCAGGATCTTGTCGATCGAAATATTGCCGATGACGAGTGGACGAGCCAATGTCACCTCACGTGCCAAGCGACGAACGCCATAAGATATCTCGACTGGTTGAGGCACCCCGCTGAAGCTGCCGCCAAGGTCGCGCACAATCGCCGCGCCGGCTGCTGCACTGGCGACCGTATCTTTAAACTGCGGGGCGAACGCGAAATGAACGCGCTTTTTGCCGATTGTCTTCGGCGTTGTCGCAAGCCACCAGGCATTGCGGCTGCCAAGCGGGACGGTGACGCTCGCCTCATCCTCCCGAACGGCCCGCAACTTAAACTCAACGATGGGGGATGGCAGCGCATAAGGACCGGCCAGGGCGTCTGCGAACCCATAGGCATTGGTTTCGAACCATTGCGCTCGGCCCGGTGCCAGTATGTCAGCCGAACCAAGCGCGATGGGTGCCGAGTGTCCGGCGATCCTGATTGGCCCGATCCGCGCGCCGCCGCCGCCGACATTGATCGACAGGATGCCGATGTCGATCCCGAAAGGTTTCCCAAACACTTCGGCCTCGTTGCCGAACAGCGAAACGGCGGTCGCACGCGACAGATAGACGTCGTTCGGCATGCCGGGCGACAGGAACGCCTGCACTTGCTGGCCATTGATCGTCAGCACCGCCTGGCCATTTTCCGGAACGACGAGCGGCGGTGGGGCGGGCTTTCGATCTGCTGCAGAAACGCTTGGCAACCAGAAAAATAGCGCCGCAGCGGCGACAAGGACAGGCCGGATCGGCAGCATTGATGGCTCCTTGTCGCTCTCGGACTGGCTCATCCGTTAGGCCTTCAAAAATCCACCGCAATCCCTTTCAGCTCCCAATCGCCGTAGCGCACCGGGTTGAGGCCCAGCGGGTCTTGTTCGGTCTCGTCGATTACCACCGGCTCGGGCGCTGGCAGCGGCGGGCTCTTGGAAAGATGGGCGGGTGGCTTCACATGGGGCGGGCGCTGGCCCATGGCGGGTCTCCAAAGATGATCTGCCCTGAAATCGGGCCTGACAGGAGCCGTTGCAAGTGCGTCCCCCTCAATCGACCGCAAAACCGCCCGAAGATGCCCCCGGCGTTCCCGTTCGCCGCGCGGCGCTGCGCGTGCTCGATGCGGTGATCCGGCGCGGGACACCGCTTGAACAGGCATTGGGGCCCGCATCGCGCGATATATCGCGCGCTGACGATCGCGCGCTGGTCCATGTGATTGCCGCCGAAACATTGCGGCGGATGGCTGATCTCGATGCGTTGATCGATTCAGCCACTCAGCGCGCGCTGCCCGATGATGCCAAGGCGCGGATGGCGCTGCGCATCGCGCTTGTTCAGGCGCTAGCGCTGGGGACGCCCGCGCATGCCGCGATCTCGACGGTGCTGCCGCTGGTCGATGGCGGCCCCAGAAAACTCGTCCATGGCGTGTTCGGCACGCTGGTGCGCGGCAATGCGACGCTGCCCGAACATCCCGCGCTGCCGATGCCCGTCGCGCTGCGCTGGCAAGCGGCCTGGGGCGATGCGATGGTGATGGCCGCCGAACGCGCTTTGGCGGTGCCGCCCGCGCTTGACCTGACGCTCGCCGATGCCGCCCAGACCGACGATCTTGCCGCGCGGCTGAACGGGGTGAGCCTGATGCCCGGCCATCTGCGCTTGGCCGATCACGCCGCGATTCCCGATATGGAGGGCTTTGGTGAGGGCAGCTGGTGGGTGCAGGATCTGGCCGCGTCGCTGCCCGCCCGGCTGATCGGGCGCGGCGAAGGCCATGTTCTGGACATTTGCGCCGCCCCGGGGGGCAAGACGCTGCAGCTCGCGGCTGGCGGGTGGAAGGTGACGGCGGTCGACAATAACGAAAGTCGTCTGGCGCGACTTCGTGATAATCTCGAGCGCACGCATCTCCAGGCCAATATCGTCACCGCCGATGCGCTGAAATGGGCACCGCCCGCGCCCGCTGATGCGGTGCTGCTCGATGCGCCGTGCAGCGCGACGGGCATTTTCCGCCGCCATCCCGATGTGCTCCACCGCGTGCTGCCCTCGCATATCGCCGAGATGGCCGCGCTTCAGACGCAATTGCTGGCGCGTGCCGCTGATTGGGTGCGGCCGGGCGGGGTGCTGGTCTATGCGGTTTGTTCGCTCGAACCGGCCGAGGGCGAGGGGCAGCTTGAGGCCTTTTTTGCCAGCCGCGCCGATTTCGCGATTGATCGCGTGCTGCCTGACGAGCTGCCGGTGGGCATGACCGCGCATCCCCGCGGCTGGCTGCGCACATTGCCGGGGACATTATCCGATCCGGGCAGTGATCTGGGCGGGTGTGACGGCTTTTTCATCGTGCGGATGATGCGCACCGCCTGACGAGAAATCTTGCCGGGAGAAATCTTGCCAGGTGAATTCTTGGGGCTAGGAATCTTGCGGGCACGGCGCACTCTGCTACATGCCCGTCATGTCGAACCCTGTCCGTATCGCGCCGTCCATCCTCTCCGCCGGTTTTGCCCGTCTGGGGGAGGAAATTCGCGCGATCGACGCCGCTGGGGCGGACTGGATCCATGTCGATGTGATGGATGGGCATTTCGTGCCCAACATCACGATCGGCCCTGCGGTGATCAAGGCGCTGCGCCCGCATACGACCAAGCCATTCGACGTGCATTTGATGATCTCGCCGGTCGACGCCTATCTTGATGCCTTTGCCGATGCCGGTGCCGATACGATCACCGTCCATCCAGAGGCGGGCCCGCATCTTCACCGTACGCTGCAGCGGATCAAGGCGCTCGGCAAGCGCGCTGGCGTCGTGCTCAACCCCGCTACGCCGGCCAAGATGCTCGATTATGTGCTGGAAGAGGTTGATCTGGTGCTGGTGATGAGCGTCAACCCCGGTTTTGGCGGGCAGAGCTTTATCACGTCGCAGCTCCGCAAGATCGAGGCGATCCGCAAGATGATCGACAAGCTGGGCAAGCCGATCGATCTTGAGGTCGATGGCGGGGTGGATGCGACGATCGCGCGCGCCTGTGTCGAGGCCGGGGCCGACGCGCTGGTGGCGGGCACGGCGGCGTTTCGCGGTGGGCCTGACCATTATGCCGCCAATATCGCGGCCTTAAGGGGATCGTGACCGAGCTGGGCGATCGCGAGACCGGTGCCGACGGGATCGAAGAGGGCAAGCGGCTCGTCAGGCTTGGCGGCGACAAGGGGCTGTCGCTCGCGCAGCAACTGACCGAACGGCTGCACCGGCTGACCTGGCGGACCCCGATCCACGGATTGCGGCTGAAAGGGCGCTATCCGCTCAAGCTCATCGCCGTGCCCGATGATCCCTTTCTTGGCGATCTGAAGCGCGGCGCGGCGTTGCTGGAGGGCATTGTCGCGGTGCGCGGCGAGCAGCGGCCGATCGATACGCTCACCCTCGCCAAGCCCGATTTTTCGAAAAGCATCGCTGATTATCTGCACAGCAGCGCCTGGTTGCGGGATTTGTCGAGCGTCGCCACCCGCGCGCAGGCCGCCCCCATCGCTGAACAGCTGATGCGGGCCTGGCTGGCGGCGCATGCCGATACCGTGGCCGAGCCGGCCTGGCGCGCGGACCATTGGGGGCGGCGGATCATGGCCTGGACGGCGCATGCGCCGCTGATCCTGTCATCGGCGGATCTCGTTTACCGGTCACTGGTGCTCAACACGCTGGCGCGGGGCGCGCGCCATCTTGATCGCTGTGCTGATAAGGTCCCTCCCGGTGCGCCACGGATTGCCGCCTGGTGCGGGGTTGTTACCGCCGGGCTGCTGATCCCGGCAGGCGATGTTCGGCGCAAAATGGGCGAAGCGGGGTTGAACCGCGCTATCGATGCATCGGTGTTCAATGATGGCGGATCAGTGGCGCGTGCGCCGGCCGCGCAGCTCGATATCATCATGCTGCTCACCGCGCTCAGGGAAGCCTATGTCGCCCGCCGACTGGAGCCGCCCGCCCGGCTGGAGGAGACGATCAACGCGATGGTGCCAGCGCTGCTTGGCATTTGTCTTGGCGATCACGGGCTATCGAGCTGGCAAGGCGGCGGGCCGGTGCCGGGCAGTGTGGTTGATCAGGTTGTGACCGCCACCGGCGTGCGGGCCCGGCCGCTGCGCCAGGCGCGCGATTGGGGCTATCAACGGCTGTCGGCGGGACAAAGCGTGCTGATCATCGATGCCGCCCCACCGCCCGTCGCGCGGCTGGTTGAGGGGGGCTGCGGATCGACGCTGGCGTTTGAGTTTTCCGATGGCGCGCAGCGGCTGATCGTCAATTGCGGCGGTGCGCGCAGTGTCACCGCGCCCGTGTCTGCTGGTCTGGCAGAGGGGTTGCGGACGACGGCGGCGCATTCCACCTTGGTGGTTGGTGACAGCAATTCCACCGCCATCCATAGCGATGGCACGCTTGGTCGCGGTGTCGGCGAGGTCGAGTTGAGCCGCCAGGAAAGCGATACGTCGAGCCGGATCGAGGCCAGCCATGATGGCTATGCCCGTCGTTTCGGTTTTCTGCATCGCCGCCAGTTGATTCTCTCCGCTGATGGGCGCGATTTGCGGGGTGAGGATATGTTGTTGCCGGCCGGGCGGAAGCGCAAAGCGAGCATGACGGCGTTTGCCGTGCGTTTTCATCTTGGTGCCGGTGTCGAAGTCTCCCCGACCGCGGACGGCCAGGCGGCCTTGCTGCGAATGCCGTCGGGATCGCTCTGGCAGTTTCGCTGCCGGGGCGGCGCACTCGCGATTGAAGACAGTCTGTGGGTTGACGGCGATGGCCGCCCGCAGCCAACCCATCAACTGGTCGTCACCGCCGAAGCCCCGGCGGGGGGCGCCAATGTCAGCTGGGCCTTGAAGCGCGCGCGCTGAGCGGGCAGGGGTGCCGCAATCCTGGAGATTGAGATGACCCCCGTTCCCATCACGCGCGCGCTGCTTTCAGTTTCCGACAAGACCGGCATTGTCGATCTTGGTCAGGCATTGGTGCGCCACGGGGTTGAACTGGTCTCAACCGGGGGCACGGCTAAGGCGCTCCGCGATGCCGGGTTGGCGGTGCGCGACATCAGTGCGCTGACCGGTTTCCCTGAAATGATGGACGGACGCGTGAAAACGCTTCACCCGATCGTCCATGGCGGGCTGCTCGCGGTGCGCGATGACCCCGCGCATGTCGCAGCGATGATCGAGCATGGCATCGGCGCGATCGATCTGGTCGTCGTCAATCTCTATCCGTTCGAAGCAACCGTGGCCAAGGGCGCTGACCGGCCCGAGATTATCGAGAATATCGATATTGGCGGGCCGTCCATGGTGCGATCGGCAGCGAAGAACCACGCCTTTGTCGCGATCGTCACTGATCCGGCAGATTATGGCGCGCTGATCGCCGAAATGGATGCGCAGAGCGGCGCGACCACGCTCGATCTGCGCCGCCGGCTCGCCGCGCGCGCCTTTGCGGCGACGGCCGCCTATGATGGCATGATCGCCAGCTGGTTTGGCTTTGCGGACCAGGGCGAGCAATTTCCTGAAACGCTGCCGCTGACCCTGAAGCGCGGCGATATTCTCCGCTATGGCGAAAATCCGCACCAGTCTGCGGCTTTTTATGCGGCGACCGGCCCGGCGGCACGCGGGATTGGCCAGGCGCGACAGGTGCAGGGCAAGGAACTTAGCTACAATAACTATAATGATGCCGATGCCGCGCTCGACCTGGTCAGCGAATTTCGTGATGCCGCGCCGACCTGCGTGATCGTCAAGCACGCCAACCCCTGCGGAGTCGCGACAGCGGCGACGATCGAGGCGGCCTATGCCGAGGCGTTTGCCTGCGACACGGTATCGGCCTTTGGCGGGATCATCGCGCTCAACCGCCCGCTTGATGCAGCAACCGCGCAGGCGATTACGGGCATCTTCACCGAAGTCGTCATTGCCCCCGATGCCGATGAGGAAGCGATGGCGCTGTTTGCCGCCAAGAAGAATTTGCGGCTGTTGTTGACCGGGCCGCTGCCCGATCCGGCCCGTGGCGGGCTGTTTGCCAAATCAATCGCGGGCGGCTGGCTGGTCCAGTCGCGCGACAATGGAGCGGTTGGCGACGATGCGCTGAAGGTGGTGACCAAACGTCAGCCGACGGTGCGCGAACTCGCCGATTGCCGTTTCGCCTGGACAGTCGCCAAGCATGTGAAATCCAACGCGATCGTTTACGCCAAGGATGGGGCGACGGCGGGCATTGGGGCAGGCCAGATGAACCGGCTGGAATCGGCGCGGATCGCGGCCTGGAAAGCGCGCGATGCTGCTGAAAAGGCGGGTTGGTCGCAAGCCCGCACAATCGGATCTGCAGTGGCGTCGGATGCGTTCTTCCCCTTTGCCGATGGCTTGCTGGCAGCGGTTGAAGCAGGCGCGACGGCGGTGATTCAGCCGGGCGGGTCGATCCGCGATGCCGAGGTGATTGCAGCAGCGGATGATGCCGGGCTGGCGATGATCTTCACCGGCATGCGGCATTTCCGCCACTGATTGGGATTGCGGATACTGATCAGGCGGCGGCAGGGGGCTTCAGCTTGAACAGCGCGCGATCCTCTGGCCCAAAGGCCCATTTCCACAGCACAAAGGCATAGCTCGCGGCGATCGCGGGCAAGCCGAAGACCAGTTCGACCCATTCAAACCGATGCGGCAGGGCGGTAAAGGCCGTACCGATCACGATCGCGACAAGCGCTGCCCACAGCATTGGCCAGCGCCAGCCCGATATTGGTGCACCCAGCAGCGAAGACAGCAGCCGTGATTTGATGATTGAGGTGATCGCATAGGACAGCATCAGGGCAACCGCTGGTCCCGCTGCTTGATAATTGGGGGGCCAACCGACCGCGCGCATCGCAAAGATCAGCGCAAAGCTCAGGCTGATCTGGACCGTCAGCATCACGGCGGAGATCATGAGATTGCGGTGACGCGCGACATAGACCAGCGCACTTTCGGACACCGCCCCCATTGAGGAGACAACTTCTGCGGTCAGCAAAAAGGCAAGGGCAGCAGTGCCGGCGACGAATTGCGGCCCGATGGTGCCCATCACGGCTTCGCCGGGGATCGATCCCATCAATGCCAGGCAACCTTGCGCGGCCATGATCCAAAATCCCACTTGCCTGATCTGTCGCGCCACGGCCTGTTTGTCACCGCGCGCCAGGCTGGTGGTGATCACCGGGCCCAATATCGGATCGAAACTGCTCTTCAGCCGTCCGGGTAGGGAGGCGATTTGCTGCGCCATATAATAAATACCGACCACCGAGGGGGCGAACAGCTGGCCCAGGATGAAGCGATCGACATTGCGCGTTGCCCATTCGATCGCGTCCGCACCGGCAAGCGGCATATTCTGGCGCGCCAGCGTCGCGATCGTCGCCAGCCTTGGCTTCCAGCCGTGCGGCATGCCGTAACTGCGGACAAAGGGGACGATCGAGGCGATCAGTGCCGCGACCATCGACAGCATATAGGCAATTTCCAGCCCGTCATGCGGCGCAATGAAATACAGGCCGGTGGCGGCGATGCTGATCGTCCAGGGTTCGATGACTGCCCGTGCCGTCACCGTCGCGCTGACATTATGGCGATAGGCAAGCGCGGCCAGCGTCAGATCGGACCAGGCGATGGCAACGACGATCCCCGGCAGCAGCCGCGCAATGCCCATCGGCGCCCCCGCCCGGTACATGATGCCGGGAAAGGCGAATAGCAGCGCACTGGCAACCACCGACGCGATCAGTGCGACCGCGAGCGCATCCCAGGCGACATGTGCATGTGGCCGGTCGCTTTCGGACAGCGCCTGGGCCAGGCCGCGCTTCATGCCCAAGGTCGCGATCAGCGCCGCCAGTTCCACCGCCACCACGGCAAGCGCGAACCGCCCGACCATATCGGCCCCGTAAAGCCGCCCGGCAACGAACAGGAACGGTACGCGCGCGGCCAGCCGCAGCGCAAAGCCAATGACATTGGTCCGCCCGCCCTTGGCGATGGCGGCAATATCGTCCGATGCCGGGGAAGCCGGGGATGCAGGCGTGCGCGGCGTGACCGTCAATGCGCGGCGCCCCAGCTTTTGCCGGTGCCAATCTCCACCCCAAGCGGGACCGACAGCGTAATGGCGGGTTCGGCGGCGGTCGCCATTACCCGTTCGATCACCGGTTTGGCGGCGGCGACATCGCCCTCAGGCAGTTCGAACACCAGTTCGTCATGGACTTGCAGCAGCATGCGGACATGGGGGAGGCCCGCTTCGGCGAGGGCCGGTCCCATCCGCACCATCGCGCGTTTGATGATGTCGGCGCTGGTGCCCTGGATCGGCGCATTGATCGCGGCGCGCTCTGCCCCCTGGCGCTCATGCTGGACGGGGGATTTGATCCGCGAAAAATGGCATTTCCGCCCGAACAAGGTGGTGGTGTAGCCGCGCTCGCGCACCTGTTCGATCGTCGTCGCGATATAATTGTTGATGCCGGGGAAGCGGTCAAAATAGCGATCGATCATCGCCTGCGCTTCGTCTGGGGTCACATCAAGCCGCCCGGCTAGCCCCCAGCGGCTGATGCCGTAGAGAATCGCGAAGTTGATCGTCTTGGCGCGCCCGCGCGTGTCGCGATTAACCTCGCCGAATAATTCCTGCGCCGTCAGCGAATGGATGTCGGCGCCATCGGCAAAGGCCTGTTTGAGCGCGGGCACATCGGCCATATGCGCGGCCAGGCGCAGCTCGATCTGCGAATAATCGGCGGCGAGCAGTACATTGCCGGGTTCAGCGACAAAGGCATCGCGGATCTGGCGGCCGATTTCGGTGCGGATCGGGATATTCTGCAGATTGGGGTCAGTGGAGGACAGCCGCCCAGTCTGCGCGCCGGTGAGCGAATAGCTGGTATGAACGCGGCCCGTCGCTGGGTTGATCTGCGCCTGCAGCGCATCGGTATAGGTGGATTTGAGTTTCGACAGCTGGCGCCAGTCGAGCACGCGCGCGGCGATCACTGCGCCAGGCGACGCCTTGTCAGCGGCGATCTTTTCGAGTTCGGTCACATCAGTGGAATAAACGCCCGATTTGCCCTTGCGGCCGCCCTTGATGCCCATCTGTTCGAACAGCACGTCACCCAATTGCTTGGGGCTGCCGATCGTAAAGGGCATTCCCGCCAAGGCGTGAATCTCGGTCTCCAGCGTCGCCATCTGCGCGGCAAATTCGCTCGACAGCTGCGCCAGCCGATCGCGATCGACCTTGATGCCGTGGCGCTCCATCTGCGCGATGACGGGGGCGAGCGGGCGATCGACCATTTCATAGACGCGCGTCGCGCCTTCGGCCGCCAGCCGGGGTTTGCAGCGGCGCCACAAGCGGAGCGTGACATCGGCATCCTCAGCGGCATAGCGCGTCGCGGTCTTCAAATCGATTTCGGCAAAACCACGCTGACTCTTGCCGGTGCCGACCACGTCCTTGAAGGCAATGCATTTATGCTCAAGGTGAAGCATCGCCAGCTCGTCCATGCCGTGCCCGTGCAACCCGGCATCAAGATCAAAGCTCATCAGGATCGTGTCATCAAACGGCGCGACATCGATGCCCAGCCGCCCGAGGATGATCATGTCATATTTCAGATTATGGCCGATCTTCAGCACGCTTGGGTCTTCAAGCAATGGCTTCAGCTTGGCGATCACGACGCCTTTGTCGAGCTGTTCCGGCTTTTCGGCGAACATGTCCGTGCCGCCATGCGCGACTGGGATATAGCAGGCGCGATTGGGGGCGAGCGCCAGGCTGATCCCGACCAGCTCGGCCTGGGTCGCATCAATGCCCGTGGTCTCGGTATCGACCGCGATCCAGCCCTGCTGGCGTGCCTGGGTGATCCAGCGATCCAGTGCCGCCAGATCGACCACCGTTTCATACAGATCCAGATCGATCGCCGGATCCTGCTCGGCGGGCACCGCTTGCGGGGTGGCGACGGGCGTATCGCTGACGGCGGAAAGTTTCGCGAGCAGTGATTTGAAGCCGTGATGGTCAAGGAACGCGCGCAGCGGCGCATCCGGGATGCCCTTTAACACCAGATCATCGAGCGGATCGGGTAGAGCTGCATCATCCTTCAGCGTCACCAGGATGCGTGACAGCCGCGCCATTTCAGCATGATCGATCAAATTGTCGCGCAATTTGCCGGGCTTCATCGCCGGCGCGGCGGCAAGCACGGCTTCCAGATCGCCATGTTCCAGGATCAGCTTGGCAGCGGTTTTGGGGCCAATGCCCGGCACGCCCGGCACATTATCAGCACTGTCGCCCATCAGCGCGAGCACATCGCCAAGCCGATCCGGCCCAACCCCGAATTTTTCGACGACATCACCCGGCCCCAGCCGCCGATTGTTCATCGTATCATACATGTCGAGCCCGGGCGCGATCAGCTGCATCAGGTCCTTGTCGGACGAGACAATCGTGACGGCCCACCCTTGCGCCAGCGCCGCCTTGGCATAGCTGGCGATGATATCGTCGGCTTCCAGCCCCGCTTCCTCGATACACGGCAGCGAAAAAGCGCGGGTGGCATCGCGGATCATCGGGAATTGCGGCACCAGATCTTCGGGAGCGGGTGGCCGGTGCGCCTTATATTGATCATAGAGATCGTTGCGAAAGGTGTGGCTGCCCTTGTCGAGGATCACCGCCATATGTGTCGGCCCGTC
Organism: Sphingomonas sp. 28-62-20; assembly: GCF_002281505.1. Taxonomy (NCBI): domain Bacteria; kingdom Pseudomonadati; phylum Pseudomonadota; class Alphaproteobacteria; order Sphingomonadales; family Sphingomonadaceae; genus Sphingomonas; species Sphingomonas sp. 28-62-20. The sequence goes on along the minus strand of NZ_NCGH01000015.1, from coordinate 42,973 downwards.
GGCCTTGTGGAGCTCGTCGGCCAGCTTCCACAGCATCGTCGTATAGCCGTACACTGCCCCGACTGGCTGGCCATGGATGTTGGCCAGTGGCGGTAGGCGGTGATAGGCGCGGAAGATATAACCGGAGCCGTCGACAAGATAGAGATGAGGCATCGCGCAGAGATAGCCGAACCGCCGCGCTGTACAAAGTGTTTCGGCAAGCAATCGGCCAGCCCGGCCGACCGGATCAATGGGCGTCGTGAAAGATGATGCCGAGCGTGTGGCGCTCCCCGCTGCGGATCGTGGCGACGCCGTGGCGCATCGTCACTCGGTAATCGCCCCGGCTGCCCCGGACGGGCCGGTGGTTGACCGCAAAGATCACCGCATCGCCCTGGCCAAGCGGCACCACATCGACGCGTGATTGCTGGCGGGGGCGCTGTTCAGTGATGACGAAATCGCCGCCGCTGAAATCACTCCCCGGGCGCGACAGCAGGATCGCGACCTGCAGCGGGAAGACATGTGCGCCGTACAGATCCTGGTGTAGGCAGTTATAGTCGCCGCTGCGGTAGCGCAGCAGCAACGGTGTCGGTCGCTGCTGTCCGGCGTCGTGACAGCGCGCCAGATAGTCCTGATGCGCAGCGGGAAAGCGGGCCGGATTGCCCAGCCGTTCGTGCCAGTGATCAGCCAGCGCGGTCAGCTGCGGATAGAGCGTGCGGCGGAGCCGCGAGACGAGCGGCGGCAGCGGATGGGCAAAATAGCCATAGTCGCCGCTGCCAAAGCCGTGCCGGGCCATGACGATCCGGCTGCGAAACCGGGCATCGTCATCGAACAGCGCGGCGGTGGCGCGTGCTGAGTCGGGATTAATTAAGGCGGGTAGGATCGCCCAGCCGCGCGCGTCGAGCGCGGCGGTGATGGTCGGCCAATCCTGCGCAGCGATGCGCGCGTCGATGCTGTCATTATCCATGGCGTGGCCCTGCCGGTTTATCCGGGCAAGGCCATCCCGCAGCTTGCGGTCGAACTGTCTTTAGCGGTGATACGCAACCACGCTGGCGACCACCGATTGCATCAATGCCTGGCGTTCGGTGACTGGGCGCGGGGTATCGCCGATCATCACGGCCAGCGTATAGCTTTGCCCATCGGGCGCGGTCAGGATGCCGACATCATTATAGCCCGCTGTGCGCCCGGCGAGATCCTGGCCAGTGCCGGTCTTATGACCAAAACGCCAGCCTTCGGGCACGGCACCGCGCAGCCGTTGCCGGCCGGTCTTCGATGATTCCATCGTCGAGATCAGATAGCTGGTCGACGGCGATGACAGCAGCTCACCCTTTTTCAGCATCGCCAGTGCCCCGGCAATGGCAGATGGCGCGGCGCCGTCGGGCGGGTTGCTGACGTAGCTTTCAAAGGCTTGCACCCGAGTCGACAGCGGCAGCCGGGCACGGGCGCGGGTAAAGGCGCTGCCCAGCGCGAATTCGGGCTTCCATTGCAGGCCCGCCGTCTGGCTTTGCAGCAAGCGCTCGCCAGGGCCGAAATTGATCGCCCCCAGCCCCTTGCGCTTGATGAATGCCCGCACGGCATCCGGCCCGCCGACATAGCGCAGCAGCCGATCATTGGCGGTATTGTCGCTGGTGGTCAGCGCGCGCTGGAGCAGCTCACCGACGGTTGCCTTATAGCCATCGCCAGTCACCATCGCGGCAATGGGCTGATGAAACAGCGTCAAATCCTCACGCGTGACGGTGACGGGATCGTCTAGCGTCAGCCGCCCGGAATCGCGCGCATCAAGCACCGTCATCGCGACCCATAATTTGCTGACGCTTTGCTGCGGCAGTTTCAGATCGCCATTGGTGGCGACTGACCAGCCCTTGTCGACGCTGCGCACGGCGATGCCAACGGTCCCGTCAAATTGGGCGCGGACGGCATTGATCGAGGCGGAAAGTCCAGCGGGTGCCACCGCGCGGATCGGGGCAGATGGCGGAACGGGCATGCTGACGCGATAGACGGGCGCGGGGGTCGGCGGCGGGGCGACCCGCGCAATTTGCGGTGAGGAGGTAGAAGCGCACCCTGCCAGCGCGATCATCGCAAAGGCGGCAAGTGCCGGATTGTGCCGTTCGAGTGTCACATCTTTTCCCTGCTGAACCAAGCTGTTCACCCTCCCCCCGGAACGAATGCCAGACCATGACGCGGTAGCCGTTAATACGGTATACGCATAAATCGCACTTGCGATGAATACCCGTAAAAGCGCGATGAACCGCGAAACTTCCCGAAAATGGTCAGTATTTGGTTAAGGCATCAGCACCGTATCGCGCGCATCGGGCAGCATGTCGGGGTAATCGAGCGTATAATGCAGCCCCCGGCTTTCCTTGCGGTGCAGCGCCGATTTCACGATAAGTTCGGCGGTTTGCAACAGGTTGCGCAGCTCGATCAGATCGGGCGTGACGCGGAAATGCCCATAATAATCATTCACCTCATCGGTCAGCAGGCGAATACGGTGTTGCGCGCGCTCGAGCCTTTTGGTGGTGCGGACGATGCCGACATAATTCCACATGAAGCGGCGAATTTCGGTCCAGTTCTGTTTGATGACGACTTCCTCGTCCGAATCCTCGACCCGGCTTTCGTCCCAGGGGCGGATTGCGGGCGGCGGCGGCAGATCGTCCCAATGGGCCGCGATATGCCGCGCGCAGGCCTCCCCAAACACAAAGCATTCGAGCAGCGAGTTGGACGCCAGCCGATTGGCGCCGTGCAGCCCGCTTTCGGTGCATTCGCCTGCGGCATAGAGCCCGGGCAGATCGGTCCGCCCGTCGAGATCGACGACGATCCCGCCACAGGTATAATGCTGCGCGGGCACGACGGGGATTGGATCGGTCGTCATGTCGATGCCCAGCCCCAACAGCTTTTCATAGATGTTGGGGAAATGTTCTCGAATAAAGGCCGGGTCCTTGTGGCTGATGTCGAGATGGACATAATCCAGCCCCAGCCGCTTGATCTCATGATCGATCGCCCGCGCCACGACATCGCGCGGGGCGAGTTCAAGCCGGGAATCGAAATCGGGCATGAAGCGATAGCCGGTTTCAGGGATCAGCAAATGCCCCCCTTCGCCGCGCACCGCTTCAGTGATCAGGAAATTCTTGACGTCGAGATTGTAGAGGCAGGTCGGATGGAACTGCATCATCTCCATATTGGAGACGCGGCAGCCCGCGCGCCACGCCATCGCGATGCCGTCCCCCGTCGCGCCGCGAGGGGCGGTGGAAAACAAATAGGTCCGCCCGGCGCCGCCCGTCGCCAAGATGGTGGCGCGCGCGGTGAACAGCTCGACCCGGCCGGTCGCGCGGTTGACGGCGTAGACGCCCCAGACATGGCCCGACCCCGAATAGCGCGCCTCATGCCGCCCGGTCGCCAGGTCGATGGCGACCATATCGGGCACCAGGGTGATGTTGGGGTGCAGATCGGCGGCGCGCTGCAACGCTTCCTGCACCGCCCAGCCAGTGGCGTCATCGACATGCACGATCCGCCGATGGCTATGCCCGCCCTCGCGCGTCAGATGCGGCAGGTTGCCCTCCATGTTGAACGGCACGCCGAGCTCGGCCAGCCGCGCAATCGCGGCGGGGGCGCTTTCGACGACGAATTCCACGGTCGCGCGGTCATTCAGCCCCGCGCCGGCGATCATCGTGTCCTCGATATGGCTGTCAAAAGTATCGCCGGGTTCAAGCACGGCGGCGATCCCGCCTTGCGCCCAGGCGGTGGACCCTTCGTTCAGCCCGCCCTTGGCGAGCACCGTCACCTTGAACTGATCAGCGAGGTTGAGCGCGGCGGTAAGGCCAGCGGCGCCGGAGCCGATGATGAGGATGTCGGTGATATGGGTCAAAAACCCCCCTCCCGCTTGCGGGAGGGGCTGGGGGTGGGCCTTTCCGCAAGCGCGATCCCAATCGCTGAGACCACGCCGTCTACATTTTTCATGACATCATCGTTGGTGAATCGCATCACGACATATCCAAGTGAGTTGAGGTAATCGTCCCGCTTCGCATCGCGCGTCGGATCGGTGTCGTGCGAGTATCCATCGATTTCCACGATGAGTCGTTTTGATCTGCAAAGGAAATCCGGGTAAAACGGTCCATCCGGCATTTGCCGAGAAAATTTGTGCCCGTCGAGCCGACTTGCGCCAAGATATAGCCAGAGCTTTCGCTCGGCAGGCGTCGCAGCATTTCGTAGTTTCCGCGCGCGCGCGGTATCTCTCGGCCGCCAGGTCGGCATTCACACAGGCCCACCCCCGACCCCTCCCGCAAGCGGGAGGGGAGAAGGCGGATTGCTCGCCCGCGTCAGGTTGAGGAAAACATCCTCCAGATCAGCCTCGCGGGTCGAGACATCGACGATCCCGTACCCGTCCGCCTGCACCGCCGCGAGCACTTGCCCGGCATTCACGCTGTCCTTGCGATAGGTGATTTCCAGCACCCGGTCGCCCTTGACCTCGATCTTCTCAAAGCTGCCATGGTCGGGCGGCGTGGCGATGTCGCGGTCGACAGTGACCGCGACCAGCTTTTCCTGTGCCATGCCGACCAGCGTGCGGGTCGGTTCATTGGCGATCAGCTTGCCGTGGTTGATGATCGCGATCCGGTCGCAGAGTTGCTCCGCTTCCTCCAGATAATGCGTCGTCAGCACCACCGTCACGCCACCCGCATTCAATTCGCGGACATAATCCCATAATTGCTTGCGCAGTTCGATATCGACGCCCGCAGTCGGTTCGTCGAGGACCAGCACCGGCGGGGTGTGGACCATCGCCTTGGCGACCATCAGTCGCCGCTTCATGCCGCCCGACAAGGTGCGCGCATAGGCGTTGGCCTTGTCTTCCAGGTGGACCGCGCGCAGCAATTCCATCGACCGCCGCTTCGCCTTGGGCACGCCGTAAAGGCCGGCCTGGATTTCCAGCGTCTCAACCGGCGTAAAGAATGGATCGAACAGGATTTCCTGATTGACGATGCCGATCGACACCTTGGCATTGCGCGGGTGCTTGTCGATATCAAAGCCCCAGATCGAGGCGGTGCCGCTGGTCTTGTTGACCAGCCCCGCCAGGATATTGATCAGCGTTGATTTGCCCGCGCCATTGGGACCGAGCAGCCCGAAGATCTGGCCTCTGGGCACATCGAACGAGACGTCATCAAGCGCGCGCTTGCCGCCCCTATAGGTTTTCGACAGGCGGTCGATCGAAATGGCGGCTTCATGGGCTGCGTCGGTCATGCCAAGCCGCTTAAGCCACGAAGCCAGGGTCGCCAAATATTTTCGACGGACATGTCGGGAAATGGCATGCGCAAACCTACGCCCGAACGCGTGCCGACGGCCAGCCAACCCGGACCAGCAGGCCGTCGGGTCCGGCTATGCCAACTTCATACAGGCCCCATTCGCGGTGCCGCAGCACGCCGCCCGGGCGGATGATCAAATCGTCGACTCGCGCGGCGATGGCGTCGACATCGGGGGTGCGGATGAAGACGCCGAAGGGATTATGTTCAGCGGGAACGCGCCACGCGCCTGATCCGGCCTGGATCAAATGCACTTCGCATCCCCAGCCGGCCATGATGACATAGTCGTCTGATCCGCCTGCGCGCGCAAAACCCAGTCGCTCCCAAAAGGGGATGGCATTGGGCAGATCGTTGCTTGGCACGATGGCAAACGCGCCGATGGATGGGGTGTCGGACATCGAATGATCCTATAGCACCACAAATGGCTGCATTATTGGCGCGTCAGCGTGGTGCGATTGCGGGTGAGCCATGCCTCGCCGCTATCATCAAGGAAATCGACTTCCTTCAGCGTGACCATCGTCGCGCCATCACGGGTGGTGGTTTCGCGAATCCGCGCGGGGCGATCATCATCCTGGCCGTCTTGTGTCTCTTCGAGCGTCCAGCGATCGAGCGCCGCCGCGCGGGTTAGCCGCAGTGTCGTCGTTGTCAGCTCGGTCTCGCGCCCTTTGCGGAAGCTGGCGCTTTGCTCGCGGTTGGTTTTGGGGTCGAACAGCGCGATCGTGGTGATCGTGACAATGCCGGTTTTGGGGCCGTCATCGAAATCAGCATGGCGGATCAACGTCAACCCGTCGCGCATCATCTCGACCGATACGGTAACCGGCAGGCCGAACCAGCGATCGGCCTGATAGTCGCGATATTCGAGCTTGCCCGTCCAGTTTCCCACAAGAGCCGCGCGAATGGCGGTTGTCGTCACGCCGGGCGCGGCTTCTTGTGCGCTGGCCAGGCTGGTGGGGATCAGCAGGGCCATAAAGATCGCGCATAATGGTCGCCGCATTGTCTCAAGCCCTTTACCATGACGACCGCGCCTTGCTGTGCGTCGCCACCATTGCTATCGCGAAGCCCATGATCCCGCCACCCGAAATCACCCGCGTCACCCAGTCCCGCGTTGCCTGTGACGGCGCGCATGATGGTATCCCGGCCGCGCTCGGCCATCCCCGCGTGTTCCTGGAAATTGACGAGCAGGGCTATGTCGATTGCGGCTATTGCGATCGGCGCTTCGTGCTGATCGGCGGCGCGGCGGACGGGGCAGACCAATCGACTTTGCCCGATCATCCCGCTGGCGCGAGCGTTTAATCGCCCTATATTGCCGGGCATGACCCAAATAGCTGACCCCCGCGCCCTGCTCTATTCAGCTGGCGCACTCGACCCCGCCGAAGCGCAGCGCTTGACCGCTGACGCGCTTTCCCGCGCCGATGATGGCGAGCTGTATCTGCAATATCGCAAATCGGAAGCATTTGGTTTCGACGACGGGCGGCTGAAAACCGCGAGTTATGATACCCAGTCGGGCTTTGGCCTGCGCGCGGTATCGGGTGAAACAACCGCCTTTGCCCATGCCAATGAAATCAGCGCCGCCGCGATCAGTCGCGCCGCCACCACAATGGCGCTGATTGACCCGTCGGCATCAGCCAAGGCGCCGCCGCCAAATGCCACCAACCGGCATCTTTATACCGATGCCGATCCGCTCGATCTCGTTCCCTTCGCGGACAAGGTGAACCTGTGCCAGACAATCGACGCGGCGGCGCGCGCGCGCGATCCGCGCGTGGCGCAAGTATCAGTGTCACTGTCGGGCAGTTGGAGCGTGGTTGAGATCGTCCGCCCCGATGGTTTCATCGCAACCGATATCCGCCCGCTGGTGCGGCTCAACGTGTCGATCGTCGTCGAGCAGAATGGCCGTCGAGAGACCGGCAGCTTCGGGCTCGGTGGGCGCTATCTCTATGATCAGCTAATGGGCCCCGACACCTGGAATCGCGCGATTGATGAGGCGCTGGCCCAGGCGCTGGTCAATCTCGAGTCGGTCGATGCCCCGGCGGGTGAGATGACCGTGCTGCTCGGGCCCGGCTGGCCCGGCATCCTGCTCCACGAAGCGATTGGCCATGGGCTGGAGGGTGATTTCAACCGCAAGGGCACCTCGGCCTTTTCGGGCCGGGTTGGTGAGCGAGTCGCGGCACCCGGCGTGACGGTGGTCGACGATGGCTCGCTGCACGACCGCCGCGGCTCGCTGTCGATCGATGATGAGGGCACGCCGACCCAGGAGAATATCCTGATCGAAGACGGTATCTTGAAGGGCTATATTCAGGACCGGCTCAACGCGCGGCTGATGGGGGTCGCCCCCACCGGCAATGGCCGCCGCGAAAGTTTCCAGCACGCGCCGATGCCACGGATGACCAACACCTTCATGCGCGGCGGGCGCGATAATCCGGCAGAGCTGCTCTCGCGGGTAAAGAAGGGCATCTTCGCCAAGTCGTTCGGCGGCGGGCAGGTCGATATCGTCTCGGGCAAATTCGTGTTCAGCTGTACCGAGGCTTATCTGGTCGAAAATGGCCGGATCGGCGCGCCGATCAAGGGCGCAACGCTGATTGGCGATGGCCCCAGCGTCCTCACCCGCGTGATCGGCATCGGTGACGACATGGCGCTCGACGAGGGCGTTGGCATGTGCGGCAAGGGCGGACAGAGCGTGCCCGCGGGGGTTGGGCAACCGACATTGCTGGTCGATGGGCTGACGGTGGGCGGGACGGCGGTTTAGCGGCGGGCGGTCAACCACTTCCCGTCAAGACGTCGATCGCCGATATAATACGAAGCCGCTCGTGCTCGAGCGATCCGATCCGTGTCATCAGTTCCCTGCGCGAAATGGTTCCGGCGAATTGGGTGACCATAACGACATCGGTTTCCTCGATGCGGAAGCGCGGGTGGAGGCGCGGGATGATTACTGCGTCAGCCTCGGCGACGATCAGCGGCACGACAAAACGCGTTTCGTAAGCGTTGATCAGGTCAGACTGGCAGTCAAGCACCAGACTGCTGTCGGACAGTCGAAAGACGTCGAATTGCGCCATCAGAACTGCCGATATTTCTCCAGCGGCAGGCCGTGCTGTTCGACCCATTTGTTCCAGTAATCGAAAGCTGCTCGATTTTCTTCGCGAAAGCGCCTTTGCTCTTCCTGCTTGCTTGCTTCGCGCAGTGCCGCTTCGCACACTTGGCTCAAATTCAGACCCACTGCGCGCGCAGCCTCGACGACACCGGTATCGAGAGATAGATTGACGGCTTTCCGTTTGCTGGAACGGATCGACTCTATTTTCATGCGCATAAATTATGCGCAAGTTACATGCGTGTCAACGCAAGGATATTGCCCATGGCCGAATTCTTTACCGCGATCGACGACAAGCATCGCGCTTTCATTGCCAAACAGCCGATCTTTTTCGTCGCCACCGCTGCGGAAGGGGCCCGCGTTAATGTTAGCCCCAAGGGGATGGACGTGTTTCGCGTGCTCGGGCCCAACCGCGTCGCCTATCTCGATCTTGGTGGATCGGGCAATGAGACCCAGGCGCACCTGACCGCAGACGGCCGTATCACCATCATGTTCTGCGCGTTTGATAATCCGGCGCTGATTCTGCGGCTTTATGGGACGGGCAGCTATCATGTGATCGGCGATCCGGGCTTTGACGGCCTCGCCGCGCATTTCCCCAAATTGCCGGGCACCCGCCAGATCTTCGACATCACCGTCGATAGCTTGCAGACCAGTTGCGGCTGGGCTGTGCCGAAGATGACGCTGGAGAAGGAACGCGACACGCTGGTTCGCTTCCATGCGCAGCAGGACCCCGCTGAACGCCTTGCCCGCATTGCCGAGCGCAACAAGAGCATCGACGGGCTGCCGGTGCGGGTGCAGACCGTCATGCTCGACCCCATGGCCTGAGCCGTGGCGCTCATCGAACTCGGGCGATTCGATCGCAACGAAGCGCATATCGTGATCGGGTTGCTTGATTCAGAGGATATTTTCGCGGTCGCTTTTGATGGCCATGCCAGCATCGCCGATGGCAGCGCATTTTTGATCCCGGTGCGCGTGATGGTCGATGCCGATGATCTCGCCGCCGCGCGGGCGATTGTCGAAAAAGCGGCACGATAACTGCCTATTTTTTGGGCAGGCCTTCGCAACTGCACAAAAATTTGACTCTGGCTTGCTTGGCTAGTGTCGCGAAACCGCAATATTTCAACATTTTGTGACTCTGGCATGCCCCTTGCTGAGATGTTTCTCGCACGTGCACAATTATTGGGGGGCAAGCGATTGAAACTGGTCATCGCCATTATCAAACCATTCAAACTCGATGAGGTCCGCGAGGCGTTGACCGATATCGGGGTCGCCGGGATGACCGTGTCAGAGGTGAAGGGCTTTGGTCGGCAAAAGGGCCAGACCGAGATTTATCGTGGCGCGGAATACACCACCAATATGGTGCCCAAGATCAAGATCGAAGTTGTTTGCGCAACGGACCTGGCACCGCGCGTGATTGAAACGATCCAGGCTGCAGCCAACACCGGATCCATCGGCGACGGCAAGATTTTCGTGCTCGATGTGGGCCAGGCCGTGCGGATCCGCACCGGCGAAACCGATACGACCGCCCTGTGAGCCGGTCAGTGAAGGGGGCAATGATGACGCTTTCAATGAAGACGGCCGGCAAATTGGCAGGATTGGGGATGGCCAGCGCGACGCTGTTTGCTGCCCTTCCCGCCTGGGCCCAGGACGCGGCAGCAGCAGCACCGGCCGCGCCGTTCGTGCCCACCGCTGCCATGGTCAACAAGGGCGACACGACCTGGATGCTCATTTCGTCGGTGCTGGTGCTGATGATGTCGGTGCCGGGCCTCGCGCTGTTTTATGGCGGCTTGGTGCGCACCAAGAATATGCTGAGCGTGCTGATGCAGGTGCTGATGATCGTGTCGGTCGCCAGCCTTGTCTGGGTCTGCTGGGGCTATTCGATGGCATTCACCGCAGGCAGCGGCGATACGGCGCCCTTTGTCGGCGGCTTTTCCAAGGTGATGCTGATGGGCGTCGATGCGAGCACGCTCGCGGCGACCTTCTCAAACGGCGTTTATCTGCCTGAATATGCCTTTGTGATCTTCCAGATGACCTTTGCCTGCATCACGCCGGCCTTGATCGTCGGGGCGTTTGCTGAGCGCGTGAAGTTTACGCCGCTGATCATTTTCGTGGTCGCGTGGCTGACGCTCGTCTATTTCCCGATCGCGCATATGGTGTGGTACTGGGCTGGCCCGGATTTCCTGCCCGCTAACCCGACCGACACAGGCTATCTGTGGGGCAAAGGCGCGCTCGATTTCGCGGGCGGCACGGTGGTGCACATCAATGCAGGCATCGCCGGGTTGGTCGGCTGTCTGGTGATCGGTCCCCGGCTTGGTTTCAACAAAGAACCCATGCCACCGCATTCGCTGACTATGACGATGATCGGGGCCAGCCTGCTCTGGGTCGGCTGGTTCGGCTTCAACGCTGGCTCCAACCTGGAAGCCAATGGCGTGACGACGGTGGCGTTCATCAACACCTATGTTGCCACGGCGGCGGCGGCGATTGCCTGGGCGGTGATTGAACAGATCGTCCACAAAAAGCCTTCACTGCTGGGTGCCGCGACTGGCGCCGTGGCCGGCCTTGTCGCGATTACTCCTGCCTCGGGCTATGCAGCGCCGATGACATCAATCGTGCTGGGTTTCGTGGCTTCCATCGTCTGCTTCTTCTTTGTGACGACGGTGAAAAAGGCGCTGAAATATGATGACTCGCTCGACGTGTTCGGGGTCCACTGCGTCGGCGGGATCGTCGGTGCGCTCGGGACCGCCATCTGCGCCGCGCCGTCGCTCGGTGGCCAGGGCTATTTCGATTACACGGTGACGCCGGCGGGCTTCTACCCGGAAAAGTACGACATTGTCGCGCAGCTCTGGGTCCAGCTACAGGCCGTGGGCATCACCTTGGCGTGGTCGGGCGGCGTTTCGCTGATCCTGTTCCTGCTGCTGAAATACACGATTGGCCTTCGTCCCTCCGCCGAAGTCGAAAGCGATGGCCTCGACATCAGCGAGCATGGCGAACGCGCCTATAACTACTGACACGATCGGGGTGCGCCGCCCGTCGCTAAAGACAGTGGCGCACCCCCACCTAGGTTCCTCCTGCGAACATCCTAAGGCCGGAGCGGCAACGCTCCGGCCCTTTTTTTGAGGTCGGGATGCCGAGAGGATGCTGAGGGCTCGGCGGGATCGGCCTATGCGGCATCCGGCGCGAAGATGCGGAGCCGATGGCCATCGGGGTCGAGCGCGACAAAGGTGGTGCCAAAGCTCATCCGGGTCGGCGCCTGCGCGATCGTCAAACCGCGCTGCTTCCAGTCGGCATGGGTCGCCTCAACTGCGGCTGCATCAGCAACAGTGAAAGCCACCTCACTGGCCCCGGTTTGGCCGCTGCTTGTCGGCTCGACGGTTTCTGCCGACCATAGGCCGAGCATCACGCCATCCTTGAGCGGCAGCAGGGCAATATCGGGCTTTTGATCGACGATTGGAATATCGAGCAACGCGGCGTAGAGCTGGGCGCTGGCGGCATGGTCTGTGACGTGCAGCAGCAGAAAACTAAAATCTGACATGCGAGGTCTCCTCGGATCGGCGGCATCCGGGGTTGGGTGCCGACCGAGAGACATCTAAACTGCCATACTGCCAGTTTATGTCAGTAGTCGTTCACTTTGCGTCATTGCTCCGGGATTCCCCGCAGCGCGCGCCATTCCTTGAGCAACGCGGCGCGGCGGCGCGGCATTCGGTGGGGCGCGACATCAAGCGCCGTGATTCGATCGGTTCTGAAATGCCGATGATCTTCGCGCAATTCGCACCAGGCAACGACAACGCGCACCCGATCATAAAAGGCGAGCGCAAAGGGCCAGATGGTCCGCTGGGTGATGCTGCCCTGCTCGTCAGCATAGGCAATGGCCAGTTTGCGTTCGGACCGGATTGCCGCGCGGATCGTCGCCAATTCAGCGTCGCCAGCGGCGATGCGCTGACCGGGGCCGATTAACAGGCCCGACGCTTCAATCCCGTCCTTCAGGTCATCGGGCAGGACCGCGCCGATCTTGGCCAGTACATTGCGCGCCGCCGTGCCCAGCGACCCGTCGGCGCGTTCCGATACCCAGCGCGAGCCGAGCACCAGCGCCTCAATCTCCTCTTCGGAAAACATCAGCGGCGGCAACATGAATCCTGGGCGCAGGACATAGCCGACGCCCGCCTCCCCATCGATAGGGGCACCCTGCGCGCGCAAGGTGTCGATATCGCGATAGAGCGTCCGCAAAGACACGCCGAGTTCTTCGGCAAGCACAGCGCCCGCTACCGCCCGGCGATGGCGACGCAGGACCTGGACCAGATCGAGCAGGCGTTGCGAGCGAGACATGATGCGGCCCTCCCCGGAAGGAAATAGCATCATATGCTGCCATTAACTGGCAGTAGAGCAACCCCAAACCTGCAGCATTTTCAGGACAAGCCCAGCCAGTGGGCCTAACCAGTTGCGCCCTTAATCGAGGCTGCCAGGCGGCGACGGTTCAGAAACTGGGGTGGTTTCCGGCTCGTCCTTGGGCGTCACTGGCCCTTCAGGGGCCGCCTTGCTCGCACGCCGCGCCAGCATTGTTGCCCCGAGCAGAAACCCGCCGGGCACAAGCAACACTGCGGCGGCGAGGCCGATGCGGTTCCAGTCTTTTCTATCCACGCCCGTGCTTTAGGCGATCAGGCGAGGTCCGCCAGTATCAAATCGGCGCAGCGTTCGCCAATCATGATCGACGGCGCATTGGTGTTGCCCGATATCAGCTTGGGCATGATCGAGGCATCGGCGATGTAGAGCCCCGTCACCCCGCGCACGCGCAGTTTGGGATCGCAGACCGCGCCCTCGTCCGATCCCATCCGGGCGGTGCCGACCGGGTGATAAATGGTGTCGGCGCGCGCCCGGATCAGTCGCTCGAGCGCATCGTCATCGTTCAGATCGATGGGATTGCGGTCGCGTGCGTCGTACTTGGTCATCGGCGGGGTTTCGAGGATGCGGTACATCGCCTTGACGCCCTTTTTCATCAGGTCGATGTCGCGCGGATCGGTGAGGAAGGCGGGGTCGATCAACGGCGCGGCGCGTGGATCGATCGAGGCGAGCCGCACCGTGCCCTTGCTCTCGGGCCGCAGCACACAGACATGGCCAGAAAAGCCGTGCGCGGTCACTTTCGACCGGCCGTGATCTTCAAGCGCTGCGATCACGAAATGCAGCTGCACATCGGGGCAAGGCGCATCGGGGTTCATCGTCAGGAACGCGCCGCTTTCGGCATAGGGAGACGTCATCGCCCCCTCGCGCTTGCGGAACCACTGGATCAACGCGCGCGCCGAATTGAACGTGCCCGTTAGCGTCTGCCCCAGGAACTGTGTGTTCTTGGTCTCATATGACGCGACATAATCGAGGTGGTCCTGCAGATTCTCGCCAACCTCGGGCCGGTTGATCCGCACCGCAATGCCATGGTCGCGCAAATGCGCGGCGGGGCCGATGCCGGACAGCATCAGCAATTGCGGCGTGCCGAACACCCCGCCGGCGAGCACCACAGCATGCTTCGCTCTGATCTCGCGCGATTCGCCGTCCTGCGTATAGGCAACACCCCAGGCGCGACCTTCGTCGAACAGGACGCGCTCGGCGGTCACGCCGGTCATGATCGACAGATTGGCGCGATCCCGCGCGGGCTCCAGATAGGCGCGCGCCGCGCTCCAGCGTTCGCCGCCTTTCTGCGTGACCTGGTACATGCCAATGCCGTCCTGCCGCGCGCCGTTAAAATCGTCGTTGCGCGGGATTTGGAGCGATGCGCCCGCTTCGATAAAGTCAAACGAACCGGGGTTGGGTGAGGTCTGGTTGCTGACATGCAGCGGGCCATTGCCGCCGTGGAATTCATCGGCACCGCGCACATTATTCTCGGCACGTTTGAAATAGGGCAGCACCTCGGCATGCGACCAGCCGGGGCAGCCCATTGCAGCCCAATTGTCGTAATCCCAGGCGTTACCGCGAATATAGATCATCGCGTTGATCGCGGAGGAGCCCCCCAGCCCCTTGCCACGCGGCTGGTATCCGCGACGGCCATTCAGTCCCACCTGCGGCACGGTTTCGAACTGCCAGTTGGTCTTGTCGGTCTGGAAGGGGATGAAGCCCGGAATGCGCGTGCGGAGCCCGGTATTCTTGCCGCCCGCTTCGAGCAGCACGACCTTGTAGGTGCCGCCCTCGCTTAGCCGACTGGCGACGGCGCTCCCGCCTGATCCACCCCCGACGACGACGATATCGGCTTCTTCCAAGTCTCTTCCCCTCGGCCTGCCTGGCTGTTTAGCCAATGCTGCTTGATCGATTCCGATGTGTCTCTGCTACCGTCATGGCTCCAGCCCGGCGGCATAACGATATACCCAATCTTGGCACGTAGACCCGGCGCTGCCCACACATCTTTGGCGATGCCTATCCATTCATGGAACGCCGCCCATAACAGGTTGAAGCTGCCAAGCTGTTTGACGATGCCATAATGGGGCCGGTCGTCATCGCGTTCCGCCACGAAACTGCCGAACATCTTGTCCCAGATGATGAACACCCCGGCATAATTGCTGTCGAGATAGCGCGGGTTGATGGCGTGGTGCGCGCGGTGGTGCGATGGCGTGTTCATCACCGCTTCAAACCAGCGCGGCATCCGGTCGATCACTTCGGTATGGATCCAGAACTGATAGATCAGGTTGATCCCCGCCAGGAAGAACACCATCGCCGGTGGAAAGCCGATCAAAAACAGCGGCAAGCGAAACAGGAAACCGAGCGAGAAAAAGCCAGTCCATGTCTGGCGGAGTGCAGTCGACAGATTATAATGCTGGCTCGAATGGTGGATGACATGGCTCGCCCAGAACCAGCGGACGCGGTGGGCGGAGCGATGAAAGGCGTAATAGGCCAGGTCGTCGATCACGAAGACGATCGGAAACCAATACCATTCAAAACCAATATCAAAGAGGCGGAACTGCCACACCCAAAGCGCAATCGCATAGGCGGCACCGCCCACGATCACTCCGGCAATCGTGCTGCCCAGACCCAGCGACAGCGAGGTCAGCGTGTCCTTGGGCTCATAACGGCTCTTGTCGCGCGCCCAGGCCACCAGCATCTCGGCCAACACCAGAATGATGAAGGCGGGAACCGCATAGGAGACGGGGTCGGGCAAATTCATGTCGCTTGCTTACACCAGTGTCAGTGGCGCTGCCAGTGCCCGCGCGTCGTCGGGGAAAACGTTGATCAGCGTCACGGCGCCGAACAGGCGTTCACCCGTGTCGATCGTCACGCCCTCTGGCGCGTCGCGAATCAGCAGCGGTGGCACCAGCCGACGGGCGGCGACCTTCGCCCCGTGGCGCTTCAATACAGCGACGGTGCCGTTGCCCGCGACTAAGGCGGCATCGCCGTCCTTGCTGACAATCGCGCGCCGCGCTTCGAACCCGGCAAGCATTTCCTCGGCAATCCGGCAGGCTTCGTCAGCGCTGGCGATCTTTCCCTCCCCCAGCCGCAACAGCCGCGCAAGCAGCGCGAGGCCGAGCACACCGACAACGGAAATGATCAGCTGGGTCAGGCTCATCGCGTGGTCACGCGCCTGCTGCCAGGGCGTCAAGCGTGGGGCGAATGCCGGACAGGTCATAGCCAGCGCCCGCTGCCTGCTGCACCAGCGTTTCCGGGTCGGCGCCACCTTTTGCCATCGTCAGCGCCCAGAGGTTGCAGCTGCGCGTGCCCGACCGGCAAAAGGCGAGCACGGGCCCGGTCGCGCTTGCCAGTGCTTCGGCCATCGCTTCGAGCTGGGGATGGCCGAAACCGGCATGGCCGACGGGAATCGCGACATAGCTGAGCCCGCTCGCGGCAGCGGCGGCCTCGAGCGCGGCACCGACGGGCTGGCCGGTTTCCTCGTCTTCGGGGCGGTTGTTGATGACAGCGACGAATCCGGCGCCGGCGATTTCGGCCAGATCATCGACCTCGATCTGCGGGGCGACGGCAAAGTCAGGGGTAAGAACGCGGATCATTGTGACTCCCGGATCACGGCCAGAAAGGCATCACCGTAAGCCTCCATCTTGCGCGCGCCAATCCCCGTAATCTGCCCCAGCGCCACTCGCGAGGCTGGCTTCAGCGCGGCCATCTCGCGCAGCACCGAATCGTGGAAGATCACATAGGGCGGCACCTTGGCCTCGGTCGCCAGCTCGCGGCGTCTGGTGCGCAGTGCTTCGAACAGTGGATCATTGGGCATATCGGCCGCCGCCGCGCGCCGCCTGCCGCCGGGTTTTTTGATTGGCGGCGCGACGATTTGCACCGGTGCGTCGCCCTTCAGCACCGCGCGCGCGTCTCCGCCCAGGCTCAGGCCGCCATGCTCGGTGGTGGTCAGCAATCCCCGTGCCTGCAACGCGCGCGACAAGGGCCGGATCAGCGCGGCTTCAGCGCCCGAGACGATGCCGAACACGCTCAGCCGGTCATGCCCCATTTTCTCGACGCGCTCATCTGTCGCGCCGGTCAGCACCTTTTCGAGATGGCCGACGCCAAAGCTCTGCCCGGTGCGGTACACCGCCGACAGGAATTTGCGCGCCAGCTCGGTTGCATCGATCAGCGCGGGTTTCGACAGGCAATTATCGCAATTGCCGCATTCGGCGGGCGGATTTTCGCCGAAATGCCGCAGCAGCATCGCCCGGCGGCAGGTGCCCGTCTCGACCAGTCCGGACAAAGCTTGCAATTGTGCGCGCGCCGTTGCCTGCCGCTCGGGCTCGACCTCGGCAATGCGTTGCTGGGCGCGGGCGAAATCCTCCGCGCCCCAAAAGAGATGCGCAACCGATGGATCGCCATCGCGCCCGGCGCGGCCGGTTTCCTGATAATAGGCCTCGATCGATTTGGGCAGCCCGGCATGCGCGACGAAGCGGACATCGGGCTTGTCGATTCCCATCCCGAACGCGATCGTCGCGCAGATCACCATATCCTCCGACCGGACAAACGCCGCCTGGTTGCGCGCACGCACGGCGGGGTCGAGGCCGGCATGATAGGCGCGCGTCGGCCGACCGGTGCTGGCGAGTTGTTCGGCAAGCCGCTCGGTCGCGGCGCGGGTTTGGGCATAGACAATGCCCGGCCCCGGCGTGTCGCGGATCACTTGGGTGATCTGGCGCGCGGTATTGTCGCGCGGGGAGATCATGTAGCGGATATTGGGCCGGTCGAACCCGGCGATGATCAGCCCGTCCTTCGGAATGCCAAGCTGGTCGAGGATATCGGCACGGGTATGCGCGTCGGCGGTGGCGGTCAGCGCGAGCCGAGGGACATCGCCGAACTCGTCAAGCAAGGGCCGCAGCAGCCGGTAATCGGGGCGGAAATCATGCCCCCATTCGGAAACGCAGTGTGCCTCGTCGATCGCGAACAGCGCAAGTGGGGCCTGCCGCAGCAGATTGCGGAACGACTCGTTCGACGCCCGCTCAGGCGCGACATAGAGCAGATCGAGCTCCCCCCGCCGGAATCGCGCCACCGTTTCGGCCTGGTTGGTGTCGACTGACGTCAAGGTGGCGGCGCGAATGCCGATCGCATCCGCCGCGCGCAGCTGGTCGTGCATCAGCGCGATCAGCGGCGAGACGACCACGCACGTCCCCTCCAGCACCACCGAGGGCAGCTGATAGCATAAAGACTTGCCCGCCCCGGTCGGCATCACCGCCAGCGTATTTTCCCCCGCCATCACCCGCGCAACGACATCGCCCTGCACGCCGCGAAAGGCCGGAAAGCCAAAGGTCTTTTGTAGCGTGTCGAGCGTTGTGGGCATAAGGGCTGCGCTACCGGGCAAGCCGCCATCACCGCAAGGGGTAGGATCACGATGACTGAAAGCGATCGCGATCTTCTCACCAAGGTCCCCGCCGTTACCTTGGGGTTCTGGATTATCAAGATTCTGGCGACCACGCTCGGGGAAACGGGCGGCGATACCGTGTCGATGACGTTGGGACTTGGCTATCTGGCGGGTACCGGCATTTTTCTCGCCGCGCTGATTGTGCTGGTGGCGGCGCAGATTGCCGCGCGGCGGTTTCACCCGATGCTCTATTGGGCGACGATCATCGCCTCGACCACAGCGGGCACGACGATGGCCGATTTCGCGGATCGCTCGCTGGGGATTGGGTATGCGGGCGGATCTTTGCTGCTGCTGGCGTGCGTGGTCGCGTCGCTGGTCGTCTGGTGGCGGATGACGGGGTCAATTTCGGTAGAGACCGTCCATTCGCCCCGCGCGGAAATCTTTTACTGGATCACGATCACCTTTTCGCAGACGCTCGGCACCGCGCTGGGCGACTGGATCGCCGACGATACGCCGCTGGGCTATGAGGGCGGCGCATTGCTGTTCGGGGCAGCACTCGCGCTGATCGTACTGGCTTATTACCGCACCGGCATTTCGCGGGTCGCCCTGTTCTGGGCGGCCTTCATCCTCACCCGGCCATTGGGGGCAACCGTCGGCGATTATCTCGACAAACCCGTTGCCGATGGTGGCCTGGCCTTTAGTCGTCCGCTCGCCACTTTGGTACTTGGCGGCGCCATTCTTGCGCTGCTGTTCATCCTGCCGCAGCGCGCCGGCACTCATGAAGGAGCAACCGCATGACCGATCGCCTAAAAGGAAAAGTCGCGCTGGTGACCGGGGCCGCACGGGGCATTGGCGCGGCGATCGTTCGCGCCTTTGCAGGGGAAGGTGCGACCGTCTGGATTACTGATATCGATGGCGAGGCGGGCGCCGAACTTGCCAACGAGATTGGCGGCACCACCCGTTTCCTGCCGCTTGATGTCGGCGAGGAGGGCGATTGGGAGGAGGTAATGGCGGCACTCCTCAAGCGCGACCGACGGCTCGATATCCTCGTCAACAATGCCGGCATCACTGGCTTTGAAGACAGCAGCGGCCCGCATGATCCCGAACATGCCTCGCTCGCCGAATGGCACCGCGTGCACCGTATCAACCTCGACGGCACCTTTTTGGGGTGTCGCTACGCCATTCGGGCAATGCGGGCGCAGGGGACGGGGGCGATCATCAATATGTCGTCGCGGTCGGGGCTGGTCGGCATTCCGGGGGCCGCCGCTTATGCCTCGTCCAAGGCAGCGATCCGCAACCATACCAAATCGGTTGCGCTGTGGTGCGCGCAGCAGGGGATGAAGGTCCGCTGCAACTCGATCCACCCCGCCGCGATTCTGACGGGCATTTGGGAGCCGATGCTGGGCGAGGGCCCCGACCGGGCGGAACGAATGACGGCGCTGACCAAGGATACCCCGCTAAAACGCTTTGGCACGCCGGAGGAAGTCGCTGCGATGGCAGTGTTTCTTGCCTCGGATGAGGCGACCTATGTCACGGGCAGCGAATTTGATATCGATGGCGGCCTGCTAGCGGGATCGGCAGCTTCGCCCGGCTGATCTTGTCCGGCCCTAATTTTGCCACGCCACCAAGCTGTTATGTAGTCCCGGCGCTGATGGCCGACGCAGGAGTTTCCAATCGATGTCGCGCGTTGCTGCCCATGCCCCCAAAGCTCTGCTGTTGCTGTTGGTGACTTGCCTTACCGGTGCGGCGATCGCAGCACCCAAGGCGATCGACTATGTGGTGCGGGGCGATGGCGTGGTATCGGCGGTGATCGGTGGCCAGCCTGCGCGGCTGCGGATAAGCCCTTGGGCACCCGCTGCCCCCACGCTCAACCCCGATTTTGCACAGCGGATCGGGTTGCATGGCGGCTTGTTCGGCTTTGCCGTCAAGGTCGGGCCCGTCAAGGTCGCCGGGCAGAGCAGCGTCACCCGGCTTGAAGTCAGCAAGGCCAGTTTTCGCCGTCGCGTGGTCTGGTTCGATCGGCCCTGGTCGACAGGGGCTGACGCGGCAGTTGGGCCGGGGGGCTTGCCCGTCGATATCGTCCGGTTCGACCTGCGCGCGCCGCAGCCTGGCGAACGGACCATCGCGGTGCCGCTCGATCAAGGACCTTTCCGGCCCAGCTATGGCCGGGTGGCAATCGGTAAGCGCTCGTTGATTGTGCTGTTTGATCCGCAACACCGCCAGACGCTGGCGACGGCGGGTGCCGGTGCGGCGCTTGCCGAGGGGTTGGGCGGGCAATTTTATGGCGGGGCAGATCGCGCCGAGGTTGCGTTTGGCATTCAGCGCCCGGTCAGGGCGATGCGGCTGGCGCGGCCGCTATCGGTTGGCCCGCTGGCGATCGAGCAACTGTTCGTGCGCACCGGCGATAATGGGTCGGTTGCGGGTATTCCCGATGCTGATGCTGATCCGGAAGAAATCGTCGTCACCGCGCGCGGCGGCAATCGTCGTGACGTGCTGATTGTTGGCCGCGACCAGCTGGAACGGTGTTCGTCGATCGTGTTCGACAAAAAGGCAAAGCTGATCCGGCTCAGCTGCCGCTGATCACTCCGCCGCCAGCGCGCCTTCTTCTTCGGCGCGTTCCTGTGCCTGGCGGTTCCACATATCGGCATAGAGCCCGTTCTTGCGGAGAAGGGCCTGGTGCGATCCGCGCTCGACCAGTTCGCCGGCTTCAAGCACGACGATCTCATCGGCATTGACGACGGTCGACAGCCGATGGGCGATGACGATGGTGGTGCGGCCTTTGCCGATTGCCTCGAGCGTGTCCTGGATATCGCTCTCGGTGCGGCTGTCGAGCGCACTGGTCGCCTCGTCAAGGATCAGGATCGGTGGATTTTTCAGAAGCGTGCGCGCGATCGCCACGCGCTGCTTCTCGCCGCCCGACAATTTCAGGCCGCGCTCACCCACCCGCGCCTGATAATGGCCCGGCTGGCGCGCAATGAACTCAGCGATCTGCGCACCGCGCGCGGCCTCCTCAATCTCGGCCTGGCTCGCGCCCGCGCGGCCATAGCCAATATTATAGCCGATCGTGTCGTTGAACAGTACGGTATCCTGCGGGACGATGCCAATTGCGGCGCGTAAGGATGTTTGCGTCACATGCGCGATATCCTGCCCGTCGATGGTGATCCGACCGCCGGTCAGATCATAGAATCGGTACATCAGCCGGGCGAGGGTCGATTTGCCCGCCCCCGATGGCCCGACCACTGCCAGCGTATGCCCGGCGGGAATATCGAGATCGATGCCCTTCAAAATCCGCCGCGCCGGATCATAATCGAACACGACATTTTCGAAGCGGACATGGCCCGGGCCCACCACCAGATCAGGCGCATTGGGCGCGTCGGTTACCTCGGCGGGGGCATCGATCAAGTCGAACATCGCCGCCATGTCGATCACGCCCTGGCGGATCGTGCGATAGACCATGCCGAGCAGGTCGAGCGGGCGGAATAATTGCGCGAGCAGGGTGGAGACGAGCACCACGTTGCCCGCGTTGAACTGGCCCTGGCTCCAGCCCCACACCACCAGCCCCATGCCGCCTGCCATCATCAGATTAGTGATCAGCGACTGACCAATGTTGAGCCAGGCGAGCGAATTCTGGTTGCGGACCGCGGCGGTCGCATAGGCCGCCATTGCGCCATCATAGCGGGTCGCTTCGCGCTCCTCGGCGCCGAAATATTTGACGGTTTCGAAATTGAGCAGTGAATCAACGGCATGCGCCACCGCACCGGTATCGAGGTCGTTCATTTGCGCCCGGAGCGCATTGCGCCAATCGGTGACGATCCGCGTGAAGACGATGTACACCGCGACCATCGCGACGGTGCCCAGCACCAGCCACAGCCCGAATTTCGAATAGAAGATCTGCAGCACCAGCCCGAGTTCAAGCACCGTCGGCGCGATGTTGAACAGCAGGAAATAGAGCATGGTGTCGATGCTCTTGGTGCCGCGCTCGACCACCTTGGTGACCGCCCCTGTCCGGCGCTCAAGGTGAAAACGCAGCGATAATTGGTGCAGGTGACGGAAGACGGTCGCCGCCAGTCGCCGCGTCGCATCCTGCCCGACTCGCTCGAACACCGCATTGCGCAAATTGTCGAACAGGACAGACCCAAAACGCGCGGCGGCATAGCCGACCACCAGCGCCAGGATTAGCGTCGTCGCGCCGCGGTCCCCCGCCGCCATGTCGTTGACCACGCCTTGCAGCGCAAAGGGTGCGCCATAGACCTGCACGATCTTCGACGCGACGACCAGCAGCAGCGCGATGACGATGCGCAGGCGCAGCGCGGGCTGATCCTTGGGCCACAGATAGGGCAGGAACCGGCGCAGCATTGGCCACAAGGGCGGTTCTGGGCGGTCAGTCGCGGAGGAAAGATCGGGTGGCATTCGTGCTGCATGTAGGGTGCGCTTGCGCAGAACGAAAGCTTCTCGGCAGGCAAAGGGGCGCCGCCCAGCGGGTTTCTTTCCCGAACGGAGACGATCAGGGGCTGATCACGCCTGGCGCGGGCGCACCCACAACGCCGGGTCGCGCCCGGTTGGCGGATAGCGGCGTGCGCGGTTGGCGGCTTCGCTGCCGGCGCGCCAGATCCAGCCGATCTTTTGCCCAGTCGAAGTCGTTACGCGCCGGTCCCAGGCCTGGCCACCGCGCCGCGCAACCTCCCGACCAATGCCGCCATAAATGCCAGCGGCGGCCAGCACTGCCCAGGCCGATCGGAAGTCCAGCGCTGGCGTGCCGTAGCGCGCGCTGGCTTCATAGGCAGAGGCGCGATCGGCGAGCCTTTGACCCAGCAGCGCAAGGGCTGGCCGGTGTTCAGCCGCCATCAGCGCGCCTGCCGGAATCTGCAGCTCGTCCAGCCAATCGACCGGCAAATAACAGCGTCCAACACTGGCATCTTCGCCGACATCGCGGGCGATATTGGCGAGCTGAAAGGCGATGCCAAGATCGCAGGCGCGGTCCAACGTCGCCTCGTCACCCGGATCGACCCCCATCACCACCGCCATCATGCAGCCGACAACCCCGGCGACGTGATAGCAATAGCGCAGCAGATCATCTTCGGTCTGTGGCCGCCAATCGGCGGCGTCGAGCGCGAAGCCGGCAATATGATCATGGGCAAAGCCATGCGGCAGCCTGATTTCGGCAGCAACGATACGCAGCGCGTCAAAGGCAGGATCGCCGACCCATTGCCCGGCCAAAGCCGTTTCGGTTTGCGCGGTGAGCAGCGCGAGCCGGGCCTGCGGATCATCCACCACCGTTATGCCATGGCCATGGTCTTGCCCATCGGCGAGATCGTCGCACGCGCGGCACCAGGCATAGAGCAGCCAGGCGCGTTCGCGGGTCGATCGGGCAAACAGGCGGCTGGCGGCGGCAAAGCTCTTCGACCCCCGGGCGATCGATTCCTGAGCGGAGGCAACAATGGCGTCACGGCCCGGCAGCGCGGGCGCATGGCTCACAAGTCTTTGCTGCCAATCTGGGCAATGGTCGTGGCGGGCACATGCGCGGCCATCTTGGCGAGCAGCCCGTCCAGCGTGGCATCGACGATCATCAGCCCTTGATGCTGGGGGCGGATAAAGCCGACCTCGCCCATCTTGGCGGCAAAGGTGATCAACCCGTCATAAAAGCCGGCGATGTTGAGGACGCCAACCGGCTTGGTGTGATAGCCAAGCTGCGCCCAGCTTAGCGCTTCCCACAGCTCATCCATCGTGCCGGTCCCGCCGGGCAGCGTGACAAAGCCGTCTGACAGATCCGTAAAAGCCTGTTTGCGTTCGTGCATCGTCCGGCACACGTGCAGCTCTGTCAGCCCCCGATGCGCAACCTCTGCATCGACCAGCGCCTGCGGGATAATGCCAATCACTTCGCCACCGGCGGCAAGCGCCGAATCGGCAATTGCCCCCATCAACCCGAGTCGGCCGCCGCCATAGACGACGCCGATTCCCTGCGCTGCCAACCCGCGCCCAACGGCACGGGCGGCTTCGATGTACACGGGATCAGTTGGTGTCGCTGAGCCGCAATAAACGGCAAGTCGCTTCATTTGGGCTGCGTCGTGCAAGCTTTGGCCATGGCACCTGCCAACACCGTCCCGGGAATGACGGCGTCATACGCAGGCAGGGGATAGGCATAGCTGCGCGTTGCCTCCCCGAGCGGATTATATTCGGTATAGGACAGCGTCTTGGACAGTTCTTCGCTGCATTTGAACAACACCACTCGCTTGATTTCCTTGGCCGGGCCAGTCTTCACGGCGGCATATTGGGTCTTGATCAGCACTTGGCGAACTGGCTGCCCGTCATCATCGGGCGTATCGCGCAGGCTGCCCGTATCGACATACCACAACGATCCTTGATTACCTTCGGAGACATAGGCCCAGGTTGCGCCCTCGCTCGTCGTCATCAATGCCGCGCTCAGCCACAGGGCGCTGCTCGCCACCACTGAAATCATTGCCGATCCTCCTCCAACATCAGACCTGCGGTGGCCTTGGCGCTGCCGACAACGCCGGGGATCCCCGCACCGGGATGTGTACCTGCACCAACAAAGTAAAGATTTGGGATATTATCGTCGCGATTGTGGACCCTGAAGAAAGCGCTTTGCAAGAGAATTGGTTCCAGGCTGAACGCGCTGCCCAGATGGGCATTGAGATCGGCGCTGAAATCGCTTGGCGCATAGTGGAATTTGGTGACGATCCGGTCGTGGATGTCGGGGATCAACCGCTTGCCGATCTCATCAAGGATGCGCTTCTCCAGGATCGGGCCAACCTCGTTCCAGTCGACCGGAAACTTGCCCTGATGCGGCACCGGGCACAGCGCATAAAAGGTCGAGCACCCCTCAGGCGCCATGCTCGGATCAGTGACGGTCGGGTGGTGGAGATAGAGCGAGAAATCCTCGGCCAGCACGCCGTGATCATAAATGTCGGACAGCAGCCCTTTATAGCGTGGGCCGAACAGGATCATGTGGTGGGGAATTTCGGGGAAATTGCCCTTCAACCCGAAATGGGCCACGAACAGCGACGGCGAATAGCGCTTGCGCTCAAGCCGCTTCTTTGTCCGCTGCGCACTGCGTGAGGATTTCAGCAGATCACGGTAGCTGTGCATCACGTCAGCATTGCTGGCCACGGCATCGGCATCACCGTGCCAGCCGCTTTCGGTGGTGACGCCCGTCGCGCGATCGCCCAGCGTGTCGATGCTGGCGACCGGATCGTTCAACCGCAGCACCCCGCCGATGCGTTCAAACTGTGTGACCAGGCCGGCGATCAGCTTGTTGGTGCCGCCCATCGCGAACCAGACGCCGCCGTCCTTTTCGAGCTTATGGATGAGCGCATAAATCGAACTGGTCGTCATTGGATTGCCGCCCACCAGCAAGGTGTGGAACGACAGCGCCTCGCGCAGCTTGGGGCTTTTCACAAAGCTGGAGACGACTGAATAGACGCTGCGCCATGCCTGATATTTCATCAAGCTGGGTGCAGCCTTGATCATCGAGGCGAAATCGAGAAACGCGACATGGCCGAGCTTCAAATAGCCTTCTTTGTAGACCCCGGCTGAATAGTCCAGGAAGCGACGATAGCCATCGACATCTTCAGGGTCGAGCTTGGCGATTTCGGCGGTCAGCTGCGCATCGTCGTTCGAATAGTCAAAATTGGTGCCGTCGGGCCAGTTGAGCCGATAAAAGGGCATGACGGGCGCAAGCGTGACGTCCTCATCCATATCATGGCCCGACAACGACCAAAGTTCGCGCAGGCAATCCGGATCGGTGATGACGGTGGGGCCAGCATCGAAGACAAAGCCCTCTTTTTCCCAGCAATAAGCGCGGCCGCCCGGCTTGTCGCGGGCTTCAACGATGGTCGTCTGTACGCCCGCTGACTGCAGGCGAATGGCGAGCGCCAGGCCACCAAAGCCGGCACCAATGACAATTGCAGTTTTCATGCGGGCTTGCTCCTGAGCGCCTTGATGGCATTGGCAATGGTCACCGGGGGTTTCCCGGTGAGGATCCGCGCTTGATCGAACATCGTGGTTTGTCCCGCATAGAAGCGCCCGATCAGCGCAGGGTTGAGGCGGTAAAAGCGCTCAAGAATGCGATATCGTTCATCGGGTTCGCCAGCGCGATACAGCATTTTGTCCAGCATGCGGTAAAAGCCGCGCTTGCGCCATGTCGTTCGGGCAAAGCCGTGCATCAGTTCGTGCAGGCCAGCGCCTGAAAGATCGGGCGCGCGCGCGATCAGCGATGCAGTGCGTACGGCATCGGGCAGCGAATAGCCGGTGGTCGGGTGGAACAGCCCGGCGCGCATGCCCGCCTTGGCCACCTTGTTGCCGCCGCTTTGCCAATATTCCTCGAAATCCCCGCCGAGCGCGACCGGCAAGGCGCCGCTTTCCTCGCGCAATATTTCCCCCGTCCGCCAGCCTTTGGCGCGGGCATAGTCATCGATCCGCTCGGCAATCGGATCGGCATTGCTGCCGCCGGGCTTGGGCCGGTGGAGATCGGGGGTGTCGCTGTAATAGGTGTCTTCGATGAACAGCCGGGTTGCTGAAAAGGGCAGCGAATAGACGAATCGATAGCCGTCAATCTGTTCGACCGTCGCGTCCATCACGATCGGGCGCACCAGATCATGCGGTTCGGTCAGCGCATATTCGCGCCCGACAAATTTCTGCCAGCCAAGATCGAGCTTGGACAGATCGCCCGATCCGCGCGCATCAATGACGCCCTTGGCTTCGACCCGGTCGCCATCGGCAAACACCACTGCCTTGGCGCTCGCGCCCAGCACCTTGCGGCCGAGCATCAGCGCGCCTTCGGGCATCAACGAGCGCACCAGCAGATCAAGCCGTTCGGATTCGATCGAATAATAGCTGGCCTTGATCGGCCGGCCATGCGCGGGGAATTTGATGTCGTAGGACGTCCAGCCATAGCAAACCAGCGGCGCCACGATCCAGCGATCGCCATCGGCAATGTCGCTGGCAAAGAATGACCAGAGATGATTGCCGCCGATCGACGACGACCCTTCGATCAGCCGCACGTCCAGGTCGGGGCGCTTTTTCCTGAGCGCAAGCGTGATCAACCCGCCGGCAAGCCCCCCACCGACGACAGCGAGATCGCACTTGATCGTCGTAGCCATAGCGCCGCCTAACCGATTTTTGTGCCGACGCGAAACCCTCCCTGTGCCTTTTGCCCGATGGTTTTTCGAAGAAAACACCGTTCAGCCGCCAATCGGCGTGGTTTCGCATCAGCCCAGGATGCGATATGGCCCGATGATGGTTATTGGATCTGCCGTTGGATTTGGTGTTGTCGCTTCGGCCGTCGCTGTGACGCTGATTGTCGGCATCCGCTATCTTATCGTCAGCGGGGCCTTTGCGGCGATCACGCGGTGGCGCCACCCCGGCCTTTATACCGGGCTTGATCAGCAAATCCGTCGCGAAATCGGCTGGAGTTTAGCCAGCGCTGCCATTTACGGGATACCAACCGGGATTGTCGCCTGGGGATGGCAGGCGCATGGTTGGACGCAAATCTACACTGATTTATTTGCCTATCCGTTATGGTATTGGCCGGTATCCGTGCTGATCTATCTTTTTCTGCATGACAGCTGGTTTTACTGGACCCACCGCTGGATGCACCAGCCCAAGGCCTTTAAGCTCGCCCATGCGGTGCATCACGCCAGCCGACCGCCCACCGCCTGGGCGGCAATGGCGTTTCATCCCATTGAAGCGCTAACAGGCGCTGTGGTTATCCCGCTGCTTGTGCTACTCATTCCAGTGCATATCGGTGCGCTTGCATTGGTTTTGACGGTAATGACGGTTATGGGGGTAACCAACCATATGGGTTGGGAAGTTTTCCCTAGGTTCATCTGGGCTGGGCCAATGGGTGCATGGTTGATTACCGCGAGCCATCATCAGCGGCATCACTCTGACTACAGGTGCAATTATGGGCTATATTTTCGCTTCTGGGACCATGTTTGCGGGACTGACCGGGGAATCGGTGGTTTCGACAAACTGCCAGGTCGTGCGCGATCAACAGCCCATCGGTCCGGCACAGCGCTTCACGCGTCGGCTGGGGGCGGCGCTGATCCTGGTCGGTCTGTTGCCGGGGGCAGCGCTGACCACGACGCTTGACGTCACCATCGATAATCTGCGTTCCGATCGCGGCGAACTCCGCCTGTGTCTGACGGCTGACCCCAAGAATTTCCCCGGGTGTATCGATGATGCGCGCGCCGTGACTCGCTCGGTTCCCGCCACGATGCACAAGGTGCATTTCGATGACCTGCCTTATGGTAGCTATGCCGTTGCGGTGATCCATGACGCCAATGGCAATAACAAGCTCGATACATTGCTTGGCATCCCGCGCGAAGGATTTGGCTTTTCGCGCAACCCAATCATTCGATTCGGCCCGCCGCGATTTTCCTCGGCGCGGTTCGACATTGGCGCGGCACCTGATCAACAGGAAATAAAGATGCGGTATCTTCTCTAAACGGGGCAGTTTTGCCGCGGGGGCGGAGACAATCGGCTTGCCTGGCGTTAACCATAAGCTAGGATTTTTCCGTTGTCTGGGAGAAGAACGTGTTGTCTTGTCTGCGTTTGCTTACCGCCGTCGTATCGCTCACCGTGATCGCTGGCCCGGCCTTTGCCAAGAAGGCTGATCGCCCGACACCCCCACGAATCGACGTGGATCCAGCAGCGCTTGATCGCGATACCATCACCATTGGCGGCGGTGTCGGGCTGGTCCCCAGCTATGATGGCTCCAATGATTATGTGGTGATCCCAGCGGCGGCGGTGCGCGGTCGCGTCGATGGCATCAACTTTTCCTCACGCGGGTTGCAGCTTTCTGCCGATCTGATCCGCGACAAATCGCTGGCCAGCTGGGATTTGATGCTCGGGCCGGTGGTCAGCCTCAATCTCAATCGTACGGCACGGATCATCGATACCCGGGTGCTCGCGCTGGGTCGGCGCCGGGCGGCACTCGAAGTGGGCGGTTATGTCGGCATCGGCAAGACCGGGGTGATCACTAGCCCCTATGACCGGCTATCCGTGCGGGTCAACTATGTCCGCGACGTGACCGGTGTTCATGACAGCTATGTGCTGATGCCGGTGATTGATTATGGCACGCCGATCAGCCGTCGCGCTTATGTCGGCATTGGCGGATCGGCCACGATCGTCGGCGATGGCTATGCCGAAACCTATTTCGCGGTCGACGCTGCGGGCGCGGCGCGCAGTGGCTTGCCGCTGTTTGCCCGCCCGCGCGGCGGCGTGAAAAATTACACCGCCAATCTGCTGTTCAATTATGCGCTATCCGGCGATCTGCAACGCGGGCTTCAGCTCTTTACGCTGGTCTCCTACAGCCGGTTGCAGGGCGATTTCGCGCGATCGCCGTTGACGAGCGTCGCTGGCAATCCCAATCAAGTCTATAGCGCCATCGGGCTCGGCTATACTTTTTGATTGGCGGTTCCGGGCGCGCCGGACACGACTGGAATAGAATTTAGGTCAACGGAAATCCAAGCGCTATTTTGCGGTATTTAGCAGCGCAGCGCCGCTGCTTCACTCCGCCGCCGCGATTGCGCGATAGCCCTTCTTGATGGTGCCGATGATCCGTTCACGCTGTTCTTGTGCGGTAAAGTTGTTGCTGCGGGGAACATAGAGGCCGTGGAGCGTCGCGCGATCGATCAAAGACAATCGTTGCGGCACCGCCATCCCTTCATGTGGCATGAATAGCGACAGGACCGAAGAAGGGTTCGCTTCGTCCAGTGTTTTGACCGTGAGGTTGAGCAGCAGGTGCATTGTCGCAAAATCCGCGAGCTGGCGCAGCGATTTACCGGGCGATTGGTTGATATCGATGACGACGACCGAGAGCAGGATATCCGATCGGACATTGGCCGATATCCGGGTCGCTCCGAAACTGCGGGAGATGCCGTCGCTAATGGCATTGCCCTCGCGATCGACTTGCTGGACGACCCGAGAGGAATAGACGGCGCGCTTCTTGCCCAAGAGCAATTGCCGCTGCCCCGCCGACAAATGAGCCAAAAGCGAGGGGCTAGCCTTGTCGAGATCAACCATCAATTGCTGCGGATGGTCTGTGAAGAGGATCAGCGCATTGGGCCGGCATCCGGCATTCTTCACCTGCACCCCAGCCTCGGCCGCATTGTTGCGCACGACCGTTTCGATAATCGGCGACCATTCTTCGGGAAAGCCATCAACGCGCGGGCAAAACCCGTCCGCATACCGGGCTAGTTGGTTTTGTGGGCCGTTATCCAGCGTCTGTTTCAGCATGTTTCGCAGGGTTTTGCGTGAACCCTCGACCACGATGTCATTGCCGTCGGTGCTGGTGGTGCTGGCCGGGCCAGGGAGGGCGGTTTGCGCAGGCGCAGACCGGCCCGAGACTGGCGACGCCATGACCATCGCCATTGAGATCACGGACAGGGCGGCAGACCACTGCGGGCGAGCGATCATATCACCTCCATGGAAAATGCTTTTCGACAATTGCTATCTTGTTACCCTGTTACGATTTTGTCGAGCGCGATCACGTGCTGGACTATCTCATTTCTTCGCACTATCCTCGCCATATCCCCGGGGAAGCGCTGTTGGCTGCGCTTGAGAGGGAGGCGGCAGCCTCCGACCCGCTGAACCTGATCCGGCTGACACCGGCGGAGGAAGTGGCGCGCGAGACCGATCCTGTTGATCGGCGCAATCGTTCGTAGCTCCTTCGATAGCTTGGAGCGAATTGAATGGCAGACATCCCCGCCCGCACCGAAATCGGCGTGACCACTGGCCCCATTCGCGGATCGCGGAAAGTGCATGTCGGGCCGCTCAACGTCGCGATGCGCGAGATCATGCTGGAGCCATCGTGCGGTGAGCCGCCGCTGCGCGTTTACGACACGTCTGGCCCCTATTCCGATCCGGCTGCGCATATCGACATTGCAGCGGGCCTGCCCAATCTGCGCCGCGACTGGATTCTCGCGCGCGGCGATGTGGAATCCTATGACGGGCGCGAAACCCGGCCCGAGGATAACGGCTTGACCGGTCCCGATCGATCGGCGGGCGTGCCGCAATTCCCCAATGTCGTGAAGCGCCCCTTGCGCGCAAAGCCCGGCATGAACGTTAGCCAGATGCACTATGCCCGCCGCGGCATCATCACGCCCGAGATGGAATATGTCGCGATCCGTGAGAATATGGGCCGCGCCGCCGCCAAGGAAGCACTGATCCGCGACGGGCAGAGCTTTGGCGCGAGCATCCCCGATCATGTCACGCCCGAATTCGTGCGCGATGAAGTTGCGCGCGGCCGCGCGATCATCCCCAACAACATCAACCACCCCGAATCGGAACCGATGGCGATCGGCCGCAATTTCCTCGTCAAGATCAACGCCAATATCGGCAACTCCGCCGTTGCCAGCGACGTGGCGAATGAAGTCGACAAGATGGTCTGGTCGATCCGCTGGGGCGCGGACACGGTGATGGACCTGTCCACTGGCCGCAACATTCATGACACGCGCGAATGGATCCTCCGCAACTCGCCCGTCCCGATCGGCACCGTGCCGATCTATCAGGCGCTGGAAAAGGTCGGCGGCGTGGCTGAGGACCTGACCTGGGAAATCTTCCGCGATACCCTGATCGAGCAGGCCGAACAGGGCGTTGATTATTTCACGATCCATGCCGGCGTCCGCCTCGCCTACATCCCGATGACGGCCAAGCGCGTGACCGGCATCGTCAGCCGCGGCGGCAGCATCATGGCCAAATGGT
Source organism: Sphingomonas sp. 28-62-20 (assembly GCF_002281505.1). Taxonomy (NCBI): domain Bacteria; kingdom Pseudomonadati; phylum Pseudomonadota; class Alphaproteobacteria; order Sphingomonadales; family Sphingomonadaceae; genus Sphingomonas; species Sphingomonas sp. 28-62-20. The sequence goes on along the minus strand of NZ_NCGH01000015.1, from coordinate 11,148 downwards.
GCCTCGCGCATCATAAGGAGAGCTTCCTCTACGAGCGCTTCGACGAGATTACCGAGATCATGAAGGCCTATGACATCGCCTATTCGCTCGGCGATGGTCTCCGCCCCGGCAGCATTGCCGATGCCAATGACGAAGCGCAGTTCAGCGAGCTCTACACGCTCGGCGAGCTCACCCACCGCGCCTGGGCGCACGACGTGCAAGTCATGATCGAAGGCCCCGGCCATGTGCCGATGCACAAGATCAAGGAGAATATGGACAAGCAGCTGGAGGTCTGCGGCGAAGCGCCCTTCTACACGCTCGGGCCGCTCACGACCGACATCGCGCCGGGATATGACCATATCACCAGCGGCATCGGGGCGGCGATGATCGGCTGGTACGGCACGGCGATGCTTTGCTACGTCACGCCGAAGGAGCATCTGGGTCTCCCCGACCGCGACGATGTGAAGGTCGGCGTGGTAACCTACAAGCTAGCCGCCCACGCGGCGGATTTGGCGAAGGGCCACCCGGCGGCCCGCCTGCGCGACGACGCGCTGAGCCGCGCGCGGTTCGAATTCCGCTGGCGCGACCAGTTCAACCTGTCGCTCGACCCCGACACGGCCGAGCAATATCACGACCAGACCCTCCCCGCAGAAGGCGCCAAGACCGCGCATTTCTGTTCGATGTGTGGGCCGAAGTTTTGCTCGATGAAGATCACGCAGGAAGTGCGCGACTTCGCCGGCAAGCAGAACCAGGGCGTCGAAGGCTTCATCGCCACCGGCCCGACGGGCGCCGAGACGGCAGCGGCGAGCAAGGCGGCGGCGATCAAGGGGATGGAAGAGATGGCCGAGAAATACCGGGCGGGCGGCGATCTCTACATGCCCGCTGAGGGCTGACCATGGCGGCGGGGGTGTTCAAGGCGGTGATCATCGCCGCCGCACTCGCCTTTCTGGCGGTGTTCGCCTTGGTCGTAACGCCCCCGCTGATCGCTCACCCCGACGTGATCGGCGCCTTCGCGGCGGGCTTCGTCAACCCTTACGCCAGCGGCTATTCCGCCGACACGCTTGCCTGCTGGGTAATCCTGTCGGCATGGATACTGTACGAGCGGCATACCCATGGCATCCGGCATGGCTGGGTCTGCATCGTGCTGGGCATGGTGCCGGGCGTGGCGGTGGGGTTCGCGCTGTATTTGCTGATGCGGTTGCGGCAGTTAGCTACGTGAGGGCATAACCGCGATTCTGCTCGATGAAGATCGCGCAGGAAGTGCGGGACTTCGCTGGCAGGCAAAACCAGGGCGTCGAAGGCTTCATCACCACCGGGCCGACCAGCGCGGAGATTGCAGCGGCGAGCAAGGCGGCGGCGATCAAGGGGATGGAGGAGATGAGCGCTCGGTTTAAAGCGGAGGGCGGGGAGATTTACTTGCCAGTGGAGAAATAGAAATGGCGACTCCAGCATTTTTGACGGCTATCGCCGCAATAATTGCGGCCTTGGCATGGCCAATTGTACTTCTGACAGTGCTATTGGCTTATCGAAAGCCAATCAGCAGTGCAGTGACGAAAATTCCCTCGATTCTCGATCGAATCCAGACCGTTAAGATTGGCGCCCTTGAGGCCGAATTGGAAAAAGTGGCATCCTTGCCGCATTTGGAGTCGTCCAAAGGTGAGGTCACGCCTGAACAGATCAGAACCGCAGCCAAAATTGAAAGCCAAGCGACCGACTTCGGCTCACAGCAATTGATAAAGCAGCTAGATCGTATCTGTCTTGAGTACGATACAATCCGAAATACGATGCCATCTGGCTACGCAAGAACATCAGCTATGACTCAAATCTTGATTAAGATGAGAGCATTAGCTCCCTCTACCTCGAAACTGATTAATGTTTATAAAGGCTCCGGATCACCGGGCAGTCGATTGGCAGCAGTCGCCATGATGCAAATGGAACCTCAGCTCGGTGATCTCAATTGGCTTGAAGAGCGTTTTGTGATAGAAAATCCCTTTATCTTCTATCATGCCGCGCTGGCACTTAGAAATATGACAATTCATGCGGATAGCGAGCGCCGAAAAGAAATATCGCTGATTGCCAAATCTGCAAAGTCCGCCGTAGAAAGATTTGAGTACGGTGTACCCGATCCGGACACCATAGAAGTGCTGTCCTCGATATAGACTTATCTCCTTGGTTTACTAACGCATCAGATCGTCACTGATAAACCTCCCGCAGATTCGCCAGGCGCACCACCAGCACCGCAATCCGCGCATCCTCCACCCGCGCCACTACGCGATAGTCGCCGATCCGCCAGCGCCAATAGCCCGCATAATCGCCGGTCAGCGCGCTGCCCAGCGTGCGGAGGGCGTGCTCCACCGGCGACTCCGCCAGCCACCATTCCATCGCATTCCCGTTGACGACCATGGCTGCATTTTGCTCAAACAAGGCTTTACAGGAGAGACGATCATGGACGCGAGGCTGCAAAAGCTGATCGACGCATCGCGCGACCGGCCGATGTCGGAAGCAGAGGCAGAGGCGCAGCGCCGCAGCTTCGCCTATGGCAATGCGCATATCGAAAATGACCGGGTCACGCGCGAAATGGTTGACGAGGCGGCAGAGAAAATCGGGAAGCACAACGGTTGAGCGACGATCGGCACAGCAAAGCCGAAGAGGCTGCGCTGATCACCGATCCCCTTGAACAGGCGCGCCGCGAATCCGAGAATGCCGTTGCGCAGTTCGATCGCGTGCTCGATCTCATCGACGATGTCGTGCGCGGCGGTCGTCCGTTCCGTATCCGCACCTCGACCATTCTCGATCTGCACCGGATCGTGCTCGACGGCCTGTCGGCCTATGCCGGGAACTTCCGGCCCGGCAGTATCGAGATCGGCCTGAGCAAGCACGTCCCGCCGCCCGCGCATCTCGTCACCAGCCTGATCGACGAGATGTGCGATCATGTGATGGATAACTTCGCCGATGGCTCGGCGCTTAACCTGTGCGCCTATGTGATGTGGCGGCTGAACTGGATTCATCCGTTCACCGACGGCAATGGCCGCACGTCGCGCGCGCTCGCCTATTTCGTGCTGTGCGCCAAGATCGGCTATCGGTTGCCCGGCCACGAAACCGTTCCCGAACAGATCGCAGCGGACAAGCTGCCTTATTACCGGGCGCTTGAGGCCGCCGATCTTTCGCTTGAGGCGGGGGCGCTCGATCTTTCGGCGCTGGAAAAGCTGTTAGACAGCCACCTGGCGACCCAATTGCTGTCCGCCTATGACGATGCGAAGAACCCCGACGCTGGTGCCGCCAAGGACCGCAAGCTGCACTGACCGTCCTCCACCGCGTAGAAAATCCGATGCCGGTGGCAGGCGAGCGACTTGACCGGTGACCCGATCGTATCATGGACAATCCCAATTTCCGGATAGATCATGATCCGCCGGAACCCTTGCTCGATAGCGTCGAGATAGCCGATCGCGCGCGCGAGCTCGAATTGCTCGACGCTGTAATCCCGGATATCCGCCAGATCGTTTTCCGCCTGGCGACTTAGTTCAAGCCGCATCAGCACTCGCGCCTTGCGCACGTAGCCCGGCGCGCAGTTCTTCGAGATATTCGAACGGATCGCGTTCACTCACCCCTGACGCCCGACCGACATCGATCGCTGCCTGCAACGCCTTCAGTTTCTCTGCATAGTCCCGGTCGCGGCGTACCAGATCGCGGACGTAGTCGCTGGTGCTGCTGTAGCTGCCCTCAGCGACGCGGGCCTCGGCCCAGCTTTTCAGGGCTTCGGGGATGGAGATGTTCATCTGGGCCATCGGAACGCTTATACGATTCTGCGCTAACTTTGGCAACGAGGCGCCTTCGTTACCGTCCCATCTTGTCCGCCAATATCGCCGCCCACACCATCAGCGTCAGCGTGCCGCCGATCAGCGTCGTCACCACGGCTTGGCGGAGCAGGCGGCTTTGCGCGTCGATCGAATGGACAAAGGCCGCGAACAGGCGGCGTTGCAGCTTCGCCGGGCCGTCGTCACCGTCGCCCTCCAGCCCGTCGGTGTCGAATTCCTCGCCCAGCAGCAGCGCGCGCAGGCACAGCACGCTCGAGGCGATCAGCGGCGCGACCCCGATCAGGCTCGCGATCGTCAGCACTGGCTGGCTGGCGGCATCGACGCTGAGCGGCGCGCCCGGGCTCGCCGAAATCGGGTGCGTGCCGATCGTTACCATCAGCGCGTTGAACGCCAGCATCCCGCCGATCCGCACCGACAGGTCGAGATCGCGATTTTCCAGAAATTCCAGATCAGCGATAAAACCCGGCGGCGGATCATCGCCGCGCATGGCCTGGAACGCGCGGAGGCGGGTGCGGTATGTCGAGCTGCGCATGGCACGCTACTATCGCGCGCCCGTGCAAACCGCAAAGTGCTGATCGATCGCGCCGGGCTTTACCGCATTCAATAATGATCCCGGCAGCTGAGCACGTCCAAAGCCGCCGCCGTGTCCATCAGGCGCTTCAGATTGTCGCGCGCCTCAGAATAGGTGATCGTCTACATCGCCCGTCATTGGCCAAAATATTGGGCAATATCAATCAACAACCAGCTCCATTTCGGCACGATTCGCTTGCCCCGCAGTGCATTGCCCCTAAACTCGCCCGGCTATTTCAAGAGGGTATCATGCGTGTGTTGGTCGTCCTGTTGGCACTGCTGGCGCTTGGTGCCGCTTGCGCCGCCGTTGCCGCTGCCCGGCCCCGCGGTTTTCGCGCCGACATGATGGCGCGCTTTGCCAAGGCGATGCCGGGCGCGACGCTCACCGCCGATCCGGATCAGCCGCTCACCATCCTTTTCACGCGCGCCGACGGGACCGAAGGGGCGTTCAACCTGGACACGCTGGTCGGCTATTGCCGCACCGCCAGCGCTGCCGATTGCGCGGCATCGAAGGCCGATTTCGTTATGAAAATGTCGCGACCCCATCCCGATCCCACCCCCGCCAGCCTGCGCCTGGTCGTTCGTGATCGCGATTATATGGATTTCATCGATGCCTATGCCGCGAAATTCCCGGAGAAGGGCGATATCGCGAAATATCGCCCGATCGGCGACGATCTTTACGCGGTGCTCGCCGCCGATAGCGAGGACACGGTCGCGGTGGTCGGCGATCTCGCGCTCAAGAAGCTCGGCCTCTCCGCTGATCGGGCCTGGGCGCTTGCCGAGGCGCAGACCCGCGCGATCCTCCCGCCGCTGCCCAAGCCAGCCGCGCTGCGCAAAGCGGCGGTTAGCTATCCGGAGCAGCACTATCTCGCGAGCCTGCTGATTGACCTGCCGGCGTGGGAGAAGCTCGCCGCCCGGGTGGGACCAACCCTGTTCATGACCGTCGTGGCTGATCATATCGTTTTCGTCGGGCAGGTGCCGGATGGACCCGCTTTGGAAGACCTCAAACAGGCGGTGGTCGATGATTGCGCGGCGCAGGAACGCTGCATTTCGCCCCATCTCTACCGCTTTCGCGATGGCCGCTGGGTGATCGCCAAATAGCGCTCGGTCGCGTTATAGGCTGGCCATGCCCCATCTGGCCCACATTGCCCTTGTCGTCCGCGATTATGACGAAGCGCTTGCCTTCTACACGGCCAAGCTCGGCTTCACGCTGGTGGAGGACACATACCAGCCCGAACAGGACAAAAGATGGGTCACCATCCGCCCGCCCGGCGCGCCCGATAACGCCACCACCATCCTCCTCGCCCGCGCCACCTCACCCGAGCAAGTGGCGGCCATTGGCAACCAATCCGGCGGCCGCGTCTTCCTGTTCCTCGCCACCGATGATTTCGCGCGCGACTATGCTGCCTTTACTGCCGCTGGAGTAAAGTGGGTCCGCCCGCCCGCCACCCATGATTACGGGACGGTCGCGGTGTTTGCCGATCTTTACGGGAATCTATGGGATCTGGTCGAGTTCACCCCATCCGCCGAGACCGACTGAGCGGGCCGCTGCAGCCGTCGGGCTGCACGCCATAGAAGAAGCGGTGTTGGCCAGTCGTCCGCCAAGCGCAGCGGCTTGCCCGGCTGCTTGCCGCCACCTATCCTTGCGCCATGCCTGCCGCGCCCTTCTCAACTCCCGATTGCTGGATTGATCCGGCAGCGCTGCGGCAGCTCGATACGCAGGGCTATTTGCTGCTGCGGCATGCTGTCCCGGCCGACTGGATCGTTCGGTTGCGCGCGGCGTTCGATGCCGGGGTACTGGCGTCCGACCAATGGCCGGTCCCGCGCCAGATGGACTGGTGCCATGCCCAGGTTGATTTGGACCCATATGTCCAGCGCGTCTGCCGCTTGCCCGCGCTGATCGATGCGGTCCGTCACCGATTGAAAGCGCCGTTCTTCCTGTCGCAGGTGGAGGGGCGCGCGCCCCGCCAGGGCAATATGCCGCAACCGCTGCACCGCGATGGCGTGGGCCTTCACGGGCAGTTGATGGCGGCGATGGTGTGGCTGGACCGCTATGGCCCGGATAATGGCGCCACGCAGCTGGTGCCCGGATCGCATCGCATGGATGCCAGCGAATCAGTGGCGCCGCAGATACTGACCGGCGAAGCGGGGGACGTGTTGATCTTCGATCCCGATCTTCTCCACGGCGCGACCAGCAATGCCAGCGGTGCGCCGCGCCGGTCGCTGCTGCTGTCCTATGCCGTGGCCGCGCTGCAGGCGCAGCACCGCGAGAGCGAGGCGATTCGCGGCGTCCGCATGGATATGCGCGAGATCTTTGGCGGGGACGATCGGCTGCCCGGCTAGCGGGAGGGGCACTGATCCTGCACGCCTGCGCTACGCTGACCCCAGCGCTAATCTGCTTGCAGCGCGATCCCCAACCGCCGAAGACGGGCGGCATGAAGACAGCAGCATCAGCGATGACGGGGCGCGGGCAGCGCCGCAGCATGGGCCTCCTCTTGGTGCTGGGCATGATGCTACTCAGCGGCTGCGTGGCGATGCCGCGCCTGGAACGCGTCGCGCCCGCCCCCCATTTTGCCGCGACCGACTTTTTTGCCGGGCAGACAGAGGGGCGCGCGACGGTGAAGGTCATCCTGCGCACGCGCCATCCCGTGGCGGTGCACGGCACTGGCCATTTGGAGCCCGATGGCAGCTTGGTGCTTGATCAGATGGTCGAGGAAGCGGGCCAGCCAGCGAAGAAGCGCCAATGGCGCATCCGCGAAACGGCACCTGATCATTACACGGGCACGCTGTCCGACGCGATCAGTGGCGTCACCGGGGTAACGCGGGGCAACCGGCTGGTGCTGCGCTTCACGATGAAGGGCGGGTATCGGGCGAAGCAGTTCCTGACACTGCGGCCCGACGGACAATCAGCGCATAATGTGATGGTGGTGCGTAAGTTCGGGATCACCGTGGCGGTGCTGGATGAAATCATCACCCGGGTCGGTCCATAGGTCACTGGCGATGCGGTCCTTCGCTGCCTTGCTCGATGCGCTGATCTACACGCCGTCGCGCAATGCCAAGCTGAAGCTGATCGCTGATTATCTGCGCGCCGTGCCCGATCCCGATCGCGGTTGGGCGATGGCTGCGCTGACCGGCAATCTCGATATGCCGGCGGTGAAACCCGCGATCATCCGGGCGCTGATCGAGGCGCGAGTCGATCCGGTGCTGTACCGGATGAGCCGTGATTATGTTGGCGATACTGCGGAAACAGTGGCGCTGCTCTGGCCCGATCCGCCTGGCCCTCGAGCCGATCTGGCCCCGCTGACGCTTGGCACTGTGGTGGATAGCCTTGCCGGTGCCAGCCGGGCAGAGGGGCCGGCGGTGCTGGCGGCGATGCTCGACCGGCTTAGCGCGACGGAGCGCTTTGCCGTGCTGAAAATGGCCACGGGCGCGCTGCGGATTGGCGTATCCGCCCGGCTGGCAAAGACCGCGCTGGCCCAGGCTTTTGCGCTGGATGTCGATGCGGTGGAGGAGGTGTGGCATGGCCTGTCGCCGCCCTATGCGCCGCTGTTCGCCTGGGGAGAGGGGCGCGCGCCGCAACCGACCGCCACCCATCTGCCGGTGTTCCGATCGTTCATGCTCGCCCATCCGCTGGAGGATCAGCAGCTCAGCCTGGATGAGTATGTCGCCGAATGGAAATGGGATGGCATCCGCGTGCAGATCGTCCATGTCGGCGGTGAGACGCGGCTTTATAGCCGGGCAGGGGAAGATATCACCGCCAGCTTCCCCGATGTCGCGCGTGGCTTTGCGACGCCCGGCATGGTCGATGGCGAGCTGATGGTGCGCGGCGATACACAGGGGAGCGCAGCCGAGGGCGGGGCGGCGGCGAGCTTCAACGCGCTGCAGCAGCGGCTGGGGCGCAAGGCGGTGTCGGCACGGATGCTGGCCGATTATCCTGCCTTTGTCCGGCTCTATGACATCCTGTTCGACGGGCCCACTGATCTGCGCGACCTGCCTTGGCACGCCCGCCGCGCGCGGTTGGAGCGGTTTGTTGTCGCGCTGGACGGTGACCGGTTCGATCTCAGCCGGATTATCGACGCCAATGATTTCGCTGCGCTGCAGGCGATTCGTGACGGCGCGCGCGATGCGGCGATCGAAGGGGTGATGCTCAAACGCCGCGATTCGCCCTATGTCACCGGGCGGCGGACTGGCCTGTGGTATAAATGGAAACGCGATCCGCTGACCGCCGATTGCGTGGTGATGTATGCGCAACGCGGCAGCGGGCGGCGATCATCCTTCTATTCCGACTTCACCTTTGGCTGCTGGACCGAGGAGGGCGAGTTGCTGCCGGTGGGAAAAGCCTATTCGGGCATCACCGATCAAGAGCTGAAGTTCCTCGACAAATTTGTGCGCGATCACACGACGGCGCGCTTCGGGCCGGTGCGCGAGGTGGAAAAAACGCTGGTGCTGGAGATCGCGTTTGATTCGATCCATTTGTCAAAGCGGCACAAATCAGGGGTGGCGATGCGCTTTCCCCGCATCGCGCGGATCAGGACCGACAAGCCGGCAGCGGAGGCGGATAGGGTGGCGGGGCTCAAGCGGTTGGTGACGTGATCGCTGGCGTTGGCGACAAGTGATAGGCGGCCAGTGCCCGAGGCAGGGCGTTCACGACCGGATTGCTGGTGAACAGCGTTGCGCCTTTAGCCAATCGCCTTTTTGAAGATCGCCCGGGCGTGGATCGCCGCACAATCCACCAGCGGAAAGGGGCAAGTTTCGGCATCGAAGGCAAGCGCAAGATCGGTGCCGCCAAGCATGATTGCTTGGGCGCCCGAGGTGTTGATCATGTGCGTTGCCGCGTCGTGAAAAATGGCGCGCTGCGCTGTTGTTGCTCGGCCGGTCTTGGCCATTTCGACATAAGCCGCATGGACGCCATCCAGCGCTGATCCCGGTGGTGATATGACATCGACGCTTGCAAGGCCGTCATAGAAGCGCGATTCCATAACGGTACGCGTTCCTAAAATACCAATCTTCTCAAAGCGATGTTCTGCAACATCGTGCGCCACCGCATCAATCATGTCCACCACCGGCAGGGGGGAGCGCGCAGCGAATTCATGACGGCAGAAATGGCCCGCGATTGATGTTACGCCGATAAGGTCAGCGCCAGCCCGATCGAGCCGGTCGGCCAAGTTCGCGAAAATGTCCGCCTGTTCTATGCGTCGATCAGCGGCCAAATTGGCCAACAGCGTTGGGGTGTCGGCATGGACAATGGTCATGTCCAAGGACCGTTCAGCCTGGGCGAAAAGGCGGATCAATTGTCGGCAATAATAGTCCTGCGCAGCGGGGCCGATACCGCCTATCAATCCGATCTGCACCTGCATCTCCCGGTAACACAATTTTAGGCGGCGCCATTATCCTGCCCGGCCGCCAAAACCTGCCAATCTTGGCAGCCTAAGCGAGATCGCGCGCGAGCACCACGAACCCCAGGTCATCGCGGCGGGGCTGGCCGAAGCGTTCATCGCCATAGGGGAAGGGGCGTTCTTCGCCGGTCAATTGGTAGCCGCGGCGTTGGTAAAAGGCGATCAGCTCGGCCCGTTGCCGGATGACCGTCATTTCCATGATGCTGGCGGCAAAGCGGGTTTGCGCTTCGGCTTCGGCGGCAGCGATCAGCTGCTTGCCCAGGCCTTGTGCCTGGCCCTCTGGGGAGACCGAGAGCAACCCGAGATAGCACAGCCCTGATCCCTTGTCGGTGATCTCGACACAGCCGATCAGGTGGTCGCTCGTGCTGGCGACGAGCAGGCAATGGCTGGGGTCGGCGAGCGATTCGGCAAGGGCGTCAAGATCGGTGCGTTGCCCGCCAAGCAGGTCAGCTTCATGCGTCCATCCGCTGCGGGCCGTCGTCCCGCGATAGGCGCTCTCGATCAGCGCACTCAGCAAGGGTAGGTCGCCCGACGTCGCCGGACGAATCGCGATCGTCATTCGGTTGCTTCCCCAAAAAGGCAAAAACCCGGCACGCTGGTTGCGCACCGGGTTTTTGGTCGTCATCCGTAAGCCGGAACGGCTTATATCGGGCTGGCCGTCATCGCGCTGAATGAAGCCGAAGCCCTTCATCGCGTTGAAGAACTTGACCGTGCCGGTTGCCTTTTCCCCGGTCAGCTGGCGCTGTGGACCGCCGGCGCCGCCGGCACCACCACGGGGGGCACCCGGGCCAGCGTCGCGATCGCGCGGCGGGCCGCGGTCCTCGACGGGCATTGGCTCGCCATCAATTTTCAAATCAGTCGCCGAAATGCGGCCACCACGATCAACGAGCGTGAAGCCCAAGGGCTGACCCTCGGCCAGACCGGTCAGCCCGGCCTGCTCGACAGCACTGATGTGCACGAACACATCTTCGCCGCCATCATCGCGAACAACAAAGCCAAAGCCCTTTTGCCCGTTGAAGAATTTGACGACGCCGGTGCCTTCCCCAACAACCTGGGGGGGCATGCCGCGACCGCCGCCACCGCCACCGGGGCCGCCAAAGCCGCCGCCGCCGCCGCTGCGGAACCCACCGCCGCCGCCGCCGAAGCGATCGCCACCGCCACCGAAGCGATCGCCGCCACCGCCAAAGCGATCACCGCCACCACCGAATCGGTCACCGCCACCAAAGCCGCTGTCGAAACCGCCTTCGCCAAAACCATCGCGCTTGTCTTTGCCGCGCCCGCCGCGATCCCCGCGGCGCCCTTTATCGAAACTCATGCCCTGTTCGTCTTCCCGGTTCGCCCGTAATTGATGCAAGAACCCGAGCGTCGGACGACAAACGCAGGTCTCC
>NZ_NCGH01000039.1:0-11480 GCF_002281505.1 Sphingomonas sp. 28-62-20 | reverse complement strand
CTCTTGCGGGCGTATCTGAGCCGGTTCCGAATGGAGCCTTGTCTCGATATCCTTGACGCGGAATGTGACGAGCATCTTTGCCTCCTGTCGCTGCTCGTCTCCTCCATCCCCCTCTCCTTTCTCACTTCCTGAGCTTGTGGCTGAATGCCCACAAGGGGTCTGGTCCAGCCTGAGGATTGCCGGTCAGCCAATTGTCCGGAGGCAGCCGCTGGCGCGGCAGCGATGCCCGCAAGATGCGAAGCATTGAGCACGGGCAAGGCTCGCCGGGCCAAGGTAAAAGTGCGGCTAATACATTCAGGGATCGCGATGCTCGCGGCAGCGGGCGAAGGGGGTTCGATGCCCCCAGAGCCCGCCCCTTGCACAAAAGAAGAACGGAAGGCCCCGGCATTAAGCCGGAGCCTTCCGAAGAGCGCTCAACCGAAGGTGCGCGAGCGCGTTTGCGCCTGATCGCTGATGCGGGTGTTGACCCCGTTCTGCTGCGCCCATGCACCCGCCATGGCGTCGACGCCCTTGCGCATGCCGGTCGTGCCCAGGACCATGTTCGGGATGCGGGACTTGATGTCGTCGAGGATTGCCCAGATCATCGCGAAATCGTGCCAATCCTTTTGGCCACCTGACACGATCACCAGCGGGCCATCGGGCTGGAATTGCGCCCTGCGATCCTTGGCGCGTGCTGCGAGGAAATCGCGTGCCTGCACCTGGCTTGCGGTCACCCCGTTCTTGCTGACTTGCGATCCCCGTGCGGCCGTGAAGGGGCGACCGGTTTCGACGCGGTAAACGTCCGCTGCATGATCGCGCATCGCCTCGAGCGCTTCCCGGCACCCTTGCAGTGTCTGGCAGAGCTGTTGTGTTTCCTCGAGCTCGACAGCGTAGATTTCCGAAGGGTCGAAGTGGCGTGCCATTTCGCCCAGCTTCTTTGCAGCATCGTCTTCGCGTCCTTCAGCGAGGCGTGCGGTCATGTGAAAGGAGTTGACCATGCCCCAGGCGAGTTGCTGCGCGAATTCTTCCATGCGCGTGTCCTTGAGGACATCGAAGATCGTTCCGATTGCCATCTCCACGGCGCGGCGCGCCATGTCGGGATCCGGCATCTCGGCGGCGATTGGAGCCTCGATGATGTTGAGCTTTGCCAGATCGCTGTGTTCAAGAAACGCCCCGTCGTAGGATTCCGTGATCCCTTCACGTGCATCGGCGAGATTGATCCGTGCCTGAGCCAGATCTGCGAACGAGTTGAAAACAGTCATAAAAGCCTCCGATTTTTGAAATCGTCCCCACATTGGGAACAGCCAAAAACCCATCGGGCCGGACGAACCGTGTCAGGGACGGCGAGCTCGTCTCGCCGCCGCCATGGCGGGCGTGGGGGAACCGATTTTCTGCGGGGTGGCTGGCGCGCAGCGACACAGCCTCGCCGCTGAAAATTGGGGGGACCGCGATCCTTGACTAAGGGGCGACCGCCGATAGGTTTCGGCAGGTGTTCCTGTGTGTGTGGAAGAGACGTTCCCGCCCCCGAGCAAGAGAGACGAAGGCAGGCCCGGTCAGGCGCATCAGCGCCACACCGGGCCGCCCCTTCGGCCCTGCGAAGGGGTTACAGCGGGAACACCACCAATCTTGAAAGGCCGTTTGGCGGGGCTGGTCGGCAGGCGACGGACTGTCAGGGACGATGCCGCGAAGCCGGTGTCGCCGCCGTGCGGGTGGTGAAGGCAAGCGCAGCGACAGCCTGAGCCGATCCTTGACCGGACGGAGGATGCCGAATGACCCGCCTGCGCGCCACGGCGCACATTACGGTCTGAAAGCTCCGACGGCGAACGCCTTCCTGACAAGGATAAGGCGCGTTCGCGGGTAAGGGGCGCTGCCCTGCCCGGACGGGCGGCGGCGCCGGTTTGCGGCAGAGCAGCTCCCGCGTTCAGCGAATGAGCCCATTGTCGGACCCCGCATTGGCGCTATGTTCGAGTGATGGCCGTCTGGCAGTTCGTCATCAACCTGATCCCCGCCTCTGCGGCGGGTATCGCAGGGGTCGACGCTGCACGGATGAGCCGCACGCAGCTCGAAGAGGTTGTTCTGGCGCTGCCAATCGCAGAGGCGAATGCGCTATTTGCGAAGCTCGACATGTTGCTGCCCGAGAAACCGCGATCCTACACCGGTCTCCGGGTGTGGGGCGACGAACCTGCTGACGACATCCAGGTGAGCTTCGATGAGCAATTCATCGAAGAAATCCAGGTCCGCTTCGATGTGGCAGATCTCTCTCTGCCATTGATCGGCGGGGTCTGCGACCTCGCGCGGCATTTCGACTGCGTCTTTGCGACGCCGGAGGGTGCGATCATTCAGCCGAGCAGGGAAGCTGTGATCAGGACGGTTCTGCAATCAGACGCAGCGCATTTCGTGCAAGACCCGCAGGGGTTTATCGAAAAGGCGGTCCGTCTGGACCGGGAGGACCGATAGGGTCCGCACCCCGTGAGGAGCAGTGCCGATACTTGAATCGGGCGGGAAGCTTCGCTTACTTTGCCCCCGAAAGCGGAAATTCGCAAAGCGACCCCCAAGCGGCAATAAAATTCGCTTCTGATTTGCTCCCCGACTGGGGAGGATCGCTCGCAATCCGATAGAATGCCCAAAGGCGACAGTCTTGCCTGCTGGACTGGTTTAGCACCGCCGCCAAACCGGGGACAGGCCGTGCCCCAAAGGAGTGGAGAGGCAGATGGTGTCGGATCGGCAGAATATCGCAGCAGGCACGCAGCAACCCGAAAAGTTCGATGTCATCATCGTCGGTGCGGGCATTTCCGGGATCGGCAGCGCGACTCTGCTGCGCAAGCATTGCCCGGATCTGAGCTTTGCCATTTTCGAAGCGCTTGAGGGCCATGGCGGCACCTGGCTGATCCACAAATATCCCGGCACCCGGTCCGATAGCGACCTGTTCACCTTCGGCTACGGCTTCAAACCGTGGACCGGGCAGCCGATCGCCTCGCGCGACCAGATTCTCGACTATCTCGGTGATGCGATCGCCGATGCGGGCCTTGGTCCCTTTATCCGATATGGCCACAGCGTAACTTCTGCCGACTGGTCCAGCGAAACAGCCAGCTGGCGGCTCACGGTTGAACGCAAGGGCGCCGACGATGTGGTGCAGATGGAGGCGAGCTTCCTGTGGATGTGCCAGGGCTATTACCGCCATGCGCAGGGCTACATTCCTGAATGGCCGGGCGTGGACAGGTTCAAAGGGCAAATCATCCACCCACAGCACTGGCCAGAGGATGTCGATCTGGCGGGCAAGAACGTGACCGTGATCGGTTCGGGCGCCACCGCCGCAACCCTGATCCCGGCGCTCGCCGACCAGTGTGCGCATGTCACGATGCTACAACGCACGCCGACCTATTTTGCCGCCGGTCGCAATGCTGACGCACTGGCCGAGGAATTGCGCAGGCTGGATGTGGACCCTGCCTGGGTTCACGAGATCATGCGGCGCAAGGTGGTGCGCGACAGGGCCGATCTGCTCGACCGCGCGCAATCATCGCCTGACAAGCTCAAGGCGATGCTGATCGGCGGGGTTCAGGCGCTGCTCCCGGAAGGGTTCGATGTCGACCGGCATTTCACGCCGCCTTATCGCCCTTTGCAGCAGCGCGTGGCGTTTGTGCCGGACGGCGATCTGTTCAAGGCCATTGCGGAGGGCAAGGCGTCGGTCGTCACAGATACGATCAGCACCTTCGATGAGACAGGGATTGTGCTCTCGTCGGGCGAACGCATCGATGCCGATGTGGTGATCACTGCAACCGGCTTCGAGATGGCAGTGATGGGCGAAATCCCGTTCAGCATTGACGGCGCGCCGGTCAACTTCGCGCAGGCCGTGACCTATCGCGGGATCATGTTCACCGGCATTCCCAACATGGCCTGGGTCTATGGCTATGGCCATTACAGCTGGACCTTGCGCGCCGATCTAGTCGCCGGCTTCGTGTGCCGCCTGCTCGATCACATGCACAAAAGCGGCGCCAACAGTGTGATGCCGGTGCTCAGGCCCGAGGATCAGGGCATGGAACTGAAGCCGTGGGTCGATACCGATTACCTCAACCCCGGCTATCTGCTGCGGAGCCTCGACCGGCTGCCCCGGCGCGGCGACACGCCGGAATGGCAGCACAGCCAGGACTATTTCTACGAGAGCGAGGCGATACCCGCGATCGATCTGACCGATCCGGTGTTCGCCTACAGCTATCGGCCGATGCAGCGCGAAGCTGCCGGCATGGGACACAATGAAACGATGAGGAAGGCAGGATGATGAACATGAAAGGCGGCGTGGCCGTGGTTACCGGCGGGGCTTCGGGCCTTGGCAAGGCAATGGCCGAGGAGGCTGTGCGGCGCGGCATGAAGGTGGTGATCGCCGACGTCGAAGCTGGAGCGATGGAGAAGGCCGTTGCCGACCTGCGCACAGATGGGGCCGAGGCGATCGGCGTGCTGACCGATGTGACCAGCGCAGCGTCGGTCGAGGCACTGGCGGTTGCGACCGAACAGAACTTCGGCCCGGCCAACCTGCTCTTCAACAATGCCGGTGTCGCATCGGGCGGACCGATCTGGGAAAGCACCGAGAAGGACTGGAAGTGGCTGTTCGGCGTGAATGTCGATGGCGTTGCCAACGGGGTGCGCAGCTTCACCCCGCGCATGCTGGCCGCCGCCGCCGCCGATCCGCGCTATGAGGGGCGTATCGTCAACACCGCTTCCATGGCTGGGCTCGTGACCGCGCCGGGCATGGGCATTTACAGCGTTTCCAAGCACGCGGTGCTGGCCATGTCCGAATGCCTCTACCACGACCTCGATCTGATCGGCCGACAGGTTCGGGCGGCGGTGTTGTGCCCGTTTTATGTGAGCACCAATATCAGCCAGTGCTACCGCAATCGTCCCGCTGATCTCGTCAATGACAGTGGACCGACCCGCTCGCAGCTGGCCACGCAGGCGATCTCTGCGAAGGATCTCGCCAACGGCACGCTCACGCCCGAGGCAGTGGCTGCGATCACCTTCAAGGCGATCGAGGAAGACCGGTTCTACATCTATCCCAGCCCCGAACAGCTGCCGATCGTGAGGAGCCGCCTCGATCATCTGGGGAACGGCACCAATCCCGACATCCCTTACGACGACATTCCGATGTTCAAGGCGCGGCGAGACAGTCTGAAAGCTGCACTAGCGGGGTGAGCGGGTCGCGCTCTTGCTGTGTGCGCCGCTTGTTGTAACCACATGGCCGTTGCTCAAACGATGTGGCGGCGCGGAGGGTGTGCTTGGCCGAACCGGGAAAACTGGATGTTGAGCTCGATGCCCTACTGCGCCGCCATTCGCGGCAGCGCGTGCTCGTGCGAGGCGAGGCGCTTTACGGGCGCGGCTCGCCGCCCGATGCGCTGTTCTGCGTCGAGCGCGGGATCATTCGCCTGAGTGTTACCAGCCCTGCTGGCCGTGAAGCCGTGCTGGGTCTGGTGACGCCAGGGCACTGGTTCGGCGAGGCATCGTTGTTCACCCGCGAACCGCGCGGCAATGATGCTGTGGCCGCCGTCGAGAGCACCGTGCTGATGGTCCCCGCTGCCTCCCTGCATGCCTTGATCGACGACCGATCTGATTATTTGCGGCAGTTCCTCGCAATGATGGGCCAGCGTTACAAGGCGGTGCTCGGCCGGATGGACGACACCGTGCTGCTGCCGTTGCCTGAGCGCCTCGCACGGATCATTGTCCAGATGATCGATGCAGGTAGCAAAGCAGGCGATGCGCCAACGCTTCGCTTCTCGCAGGAGGAAGCCGCTCATATGCTTGGTGCATCACGGCAAAGCGTCAATCGTGTAGCGCGACGATCTGGATGAGAAGTTAGCGACGATCAGGATGAGAAGCGCTGATCGCGACGAGGTCGTTTTGGTGTGTTTGATTGCCGCTGGCAAGACCTATGTCTCAGGTTGATTGTCGGGGAGCGACACACCGGTATTTTTGACTGTGGCGACCTTGGCGGGGCGACCTGCCCCCTGCTGTTTTCGCTCGATAGCCGTGCGCCGCCGATAGCTTTCGACATTCATCTCGAAGATGGTGGCGTGGTGCACGAGGCGGTCGACGGCGGCCAGCGTCATCGCGGGATCGGGGAAGACCCGGTTCCATTCGCCGAACGGCTGGTTGGCGGTAATCATCAGCGAACGCCGCTCGTATCGCGCGCTGATCAGCTCGAACAGAACCGAGGTTTCAGCCTGATCCTTGGCGACATAGGCAAGGTCGTCGAGGATCAGAAGGTCGAAGCGATCAAGCCGATTGATCGCGTTCTCGAGCGCGAGCTCGCGGCGCGCGACCTGTAGTTTCTGGACGAGGTCGGAGGTCCGGACGAACAGCACCCGCCAACCCTTTTCGATCAGCGCGAGCCCGATGCCCGACGACAGATGCGATTTTCCTCCGCCGGGCGGGCCGAACAGGATCAGGTTTGCGCCATTTTCGAGCCAGCTGTCTCCGGCACAGATCGCCATCACCTGCGCCTTCGATATCATCGGAACCGCGTCGAAGTCGAACGTATCGAGCGTTTTTCCCGGCAGCAGTTTCGCCTCCGCCAGATGCCGCTCCATGCGGCGGCGACCGCGTTCGGCGATCTCATGCTCGGTGATCGCGCTGAGGAACCGCGCCGCCGGCCAGCCCTCCTTGTCGGAACGCTCGGCGAACGTCGGCCAGAGCTGTTTGATTGTCGGCAGTCGCAGCTCGTTGAGCATCAACGTGAGCTTTGTGACATCAATACCCTGGGTCATGCCATTTCCTCCGCGCGAGGAGCCAGGAGCGCTTCATAGGCGCTCAGCGGGACGAGCTCGACGATGACCTCGGGCAACGCCGCGGGGTCGGGAGCGAACCGCGCCCTAAGCATTGCCATGTCCGGCATACCCTGCGGCGTCGCTAGCAGGGTTTCCAACACAGCGGCGAGTTCGGCCTCGCAGGCCCGCTCATGCGCGAGGCTAAGAAGCTCGACCATTGTCCGGCACGCGACCCGTTCGGCGAGCCGCTCCAGCAGCCGATCGAACATGCGCCGGTAGGCCTCGCGCGGGAAGAGCTGGTGGCGATAGACAAGATTCAGCAGCGCCATCGGTTTGCGCCGAAGCGCATGGATGACATGGCGATAATCGACGACATGGCCATGTTTGCCGCTGCGCTCGGCGCGGCCGCGCGGAAGCGTAAAGAGCGGTGTGCCGCCGAGGAACAGCTCAAGCCGATCGTCGTAAAGTCGCACTCGCAGTCGATGGCCGATCAGCCGCGACGGCACGGTGTAGAACACCTTGCGCAGCGTGAACCCGCCCGAGGAGGTCACCATGACAAGCACCTCTTCATAATCGCTGGTGCGCATGCTCGGTAGCGACTGAAGCGCCGCCCGTTCGGCGTCGATCCGCTTCGCGCACCGTGTATTCTTGCGCGCGACGATCTCGTCGACGAAGCAGCGATATTCCGCAAGGTCGTTGAAGTCGGCCGATCCGCGCATCAACAGCGCGTCGCGCACCGCCGCCTTCAGATGCCCGTGCGCGCTCTCGATCGCGCCATTTTCATGCGCAACACCGCGGTTATTGCGGGTCGGCTCCATCCGGTAATGGCGACACAGCGCGTCATATCTATGCGTCAGATCCTCGCGCGCCGATGCATCCAGATTGCGGAACGCCGCCGACAGACTGTCGCTGCGATGCTCGCGCGGCGCGCCGCCCAGCGCCCACAGGGCATTCTGCAGCCCTTCCGCCAACGCGACATAACTCTCGCCGCCCAGGATCACATGGGCATGCTCGAAGCCAGAACAGGCGAGCCGGAAGTGGTACAGCCGGTGATCGAGCCC
Organism: Sphingomonas sp. 28-62-20; assembly: GCF_002281505.1. Classification (NCBI taxonomy): domain Bacteria; kingdom Pseudomonadati; phylum Pseudomonadota; class Alphaproteobacteria; order Sphingomonadales; family Sphingomonadaceae; genus Sphingomonas; species Sphingomonas sp. 28-62-20. The sequence goes on along the minus strand of NZ_NCGH01000039.1, from coordinate 3,688 downwards.
GACCCCGGCGATGTGTACGCCCAGATCGGCCATGTCGGTAAAATCCGACAGCCCCATCCGACCCGGCTCGTGCACCTGGCGGAAGATCACGTCGCGATCCGGGCCTTGCAGCGCCCGCCAGCTTCGAACCCGACGCTCCATCGTCCGCCGCACCCCATCGGGAAGCTCAGGATGACGACGCTGCATTTCTTCGAACACCGCGACAGCCCGGAGTCCCGGCGCCGCCTCCAGCAGCGGTACAACTTCGCTATCGAAGATATCCGCCAGCGGATCGGGGCGCCGGCGACCGCGCGGCTCTTTCTTCTGCGAGGGCAACTGCGCATCCCGCTCCAGCCGATACGCCGTTGCCGTGCTGAACGCCGCGCACGCCGCCGCCGAGCGCGGCGACACTGTCTGTCTCATCTTCATATATAATCTCACCTGATGATCGTTGATATGTCTCCCGGGCACCGCATCTCCCCTTCCAAAGGAGGCGCCACCTGGCAGGTCACGATCACCAAAAGCGCCATTCCAAAAGAAAAGACGCTTGCGGGGGTGTGTCTGTCGCTCCTCGGGGCTTCGCCCCTCGTCCCGACAGACACACCCCCGCCATTCTCATCTAGATTGTCGCGCTGTTCTCACCTTGATTGTCGCGCAGCAGTCAATCGGGTGCTGAAGGAGTGGGAGGCTGCCGGCATCGTCCGCTTGAGTTATCGCACTCTTACCCTAGTCGATCTCACGGCCATACTGCGGCTTTGCCGAGCGTGAGCGGCACGGCGAGGGGTGCAGATCGAGAGGGGGCAAGCCAGCCAATGAGGCTCGCAACGAAGTTAGGAAAGCCGCCATTCGCCTAACCACCCATGACCGGCCATTGGGCAAGCTCACAACATCGCCAAAAAGCCGACATGCCGAGTGAACCGGCCTCTCTCCGAGACGTCCGCACCGGAAACGGCTCCCGCAGGAGCCGCGGTCCGATAGGCCTGGTTGGTCGCGCGCCGAGGCGGCGGCTCCTGTCGCCGACCGTGCGCGTGGCAAACAGGCCGCGAGCGGCGGGACCGAGAGCCGGCGGGGCTAACGGAAACGCAAGGCCCGGGCGAAGCCCGAGCCGCTGGAAAAGCTCCGCTCCTTATGGTCGCAGCGCGTAAGCGCGGTGCGCGGCCAAATGCGTCAGCGATCGTCACCCGAAGGGCCGAGACCCATCAGGGGCTCGGTGAAGTCACGGGCGCATTGAGCCCCGCGAAGATGGGGCACAAGCGCACGAGGCGGAATAGAGTGCGGTCCCGCCGAAAGGTCGGGAGACGTCGCGCTGCCAGACTCTTCCCAGCGCTCCGGTTGACGAATGCGTTCTTATAATGTTCTACCGCGTTCATGGGAAGCAAGCGTCTCGACACCGTCGCCGATCTGGTCCGACACGGTCTCAATGCGCAGGTTGAATGCCGTAGCTGTCGCCGCGTGGTGATCATCCCGGCGTCCAGGTTGCGCGATCAGTGTTTCGCCAAGTCGATCCCGATGAAGCTTGCGCTGGTCGCGCAGCATTTAAGGTGCAGTTGTGGTCATCGGGGCGCCAATATCGATGCGACAGGGACAATGATCGACCGAGGATCGTGAAGCGGTGCCTTGGAGGGTGAAGTCGATGCTGCCGAATGAACGGCAACCTTTGGGGATGCAAAAGGCACGCCCACAGTTCGCGATATGGTTGCGGCGGGCAAGGCGGCGGGCGAGCACCCCCGTCAGGAATCGAGTGACCCGCTTATCTTCGAGCCGAATTGCTGGATCAGTGGACCAATCTCGTCCGGAACCGATCTGGCTGTCGTTACCGTCGCCTCGATCGGATAGTTGCTGCCCGCCTTATTGAGTGCGACCGCGTGGAATCGGTCTGCGACATGAATTGTGGCCGCAACCACGGCGAGACAGTCGGCGTGGGCTTCATTGGTCCGGCGGCGCTGCAACGTTGCGAGGTCACAGACCTTCAGGTCAACGGTCAGCATCCCATCGATCATATCCACTCTACGCTCAATTTTCATGAAGGACCGCAGTTTGCTGCGCTGGGTCTCGGCCGTCAGGACAATAGTTCCCTTCGGGCTGAGGTCGTCTGCGAGGCCGCATCCTCTCGCGAAGGCGGGGTCCAGCGTCTCGCTGCTCACATGAACCTTCAGCGTGCTGGATTGCCGTTCATGCATCCGCAGTAGCCACGCCAGCAGGTTGGACGTCGGTGAGGCAAAATCATGCGCCACAACCCGCCCGGAGTGCTGGAACTTCGCGAGAAATCTGGCGTCAACCGGCGCTGGGATTCCGAATTGGGGAACGTCGATCGATGCAAGGTGCGGGATTTCGTGGCTCGTTTCGATTGTCGGGTCATAATCAGGATGGGTTGTGAGGATCGGGGCGTCCCGGTCGATGCCGTTCTGAATGGTGTAGATCAGCTGACATGGCGCCGGGATCGTGCTGAGGTTCCTGCCATTGATCACGGCCCCCTTGAGGATCGGCGCTCGCCTTTGTCCGAAGACGAGATGGTCCATCGCCTTGTCACTCTCGGCCATGTAGACGGGAGGCACATAGTTCGGTGCAAATCGCCGGACAAAGGAACGGCAATCCCTGAGATATCCCTGAAAGTCGTTGATGTAGGCAGGACCTCGGGAGGCTTCGATCTCGAGGTCGATGTCGCCAACGAGAGGATCGCCGCGCATGACGCTGCCATAAAGGTAGACCCTGTTGATGCTGATCAGGCGATCGGGGTCGGCATTGATCGCCTCAAATCGCTCGAGCAACTGGTCGAGGACGGCGCGCGCCTTGGTCAACTCGGTTTTCACAACGCTGCGTGAATGGGCAACCGCCCTGCCTGTCGGGGTCAGATCGGATCGCTCATCGTCGAGCAAACCAAGCAAGCCTGCGATTTCGAGGGCATGCGATCCGTGGATAAGGGTCGGAAAGACCGAACGAAGCCCGACAAAGGAGCCGGGGTCACTCGTTCTGGAAAGGGATTTCAACCCTTCCTTGATGTTCGTGACAGGCACTCCCCCGATGGCGAACTTCCGGGGGAAGGTAATCGACATGTGGCGGTTCCTCCAGGTTTCCGTCTTATTATGGCGTTTGTCGCCGTCGGTCAGGATGGATTTTTGGTTGATGAGGCCGGCGATCTTCGCCTGTCGAGCCAAGCAAGGGGCGGCACCGCGGTGCCGCCCCTGCTGATCACAGGAACTCGACGTTCTCGGCGATGATCTCGCAGCCGTAGCGGTCATTGCCGTCGGCGTCCTGCCAGCGCGAGTAGTGGATGCGGCCAGTCACGGCGAGCTGGTCACCCTTGCCCTTGTGCTGGCGCAGCGGGAGCCCGAGGCCGTTGAAGACGGTGATCTTGTGGAATTCGGCATCCTTCACCGGGTAGCCGGTTTCGGGGTCCTTCTGGACCTTGCCGTCGCGGATGACGGGACGTTCGGTCACGAGGATGAGTTCGGTGATGCGGGTGTCGCTGCGATCGCGGGCGACGGGATCCTTGGCGAGACGGCCGACGAGGTTGACGATGTTCATTGCAAGAGCCTCCTTGGTGCCGACGGCTCGTCCGCCGGTGCCCTTATCGAGCCTCGGCGCGAGAGCTGGGACACCGCGCGCCTCCGCGCGCGGGAAACCTCGGAAATCGAGGTGGTGCGGGCAGCCCGGCTTGCCGGGCAACACGGCTCGCATTTCTGCAGGTTGGCCCTAAGCTCGACCAGAG
>NZ_NCGH01000069.1:0-1513 GCF_002281505.1 Sphingomonas sp. 28-62-20 | reverse complement strand
CGGGTCGAGTACGACGTAGGGGAGGGGGCGCTGCATCCCGCGTCGGTCGGTCCGATCTATCGCGCGATGATACAGCGGGCGTTCGACCGCGGTGCCCTGGCGGATCTGACAGCAGACGATCTGGCGCGATTGCTTAAGGGGATCAGCGCGCATTCGACGCGGGTGGGCCTCAACCAGGACTTGTTCGCCAGCGGCGAGGATCTCGCCGGCATCATGGATGCGCTGCGGTGGAAGTCGCCACGCATGCCGCTTGCCTACAATCGCAATTTGGCTGCAGAGCAGGGTGCTGCTGGACGTCTGATGGCCAAAATCGGTTGATGGCTTCCCATTGAGATCGGTACGATAAGCCAACCAGACGCGCCGGACGCTCGCAGCGCTTTATAACCGTCTTACATGGTTCTAGTCGAATCAACTAGAACCGTGTAAGGAGCCTAGAATGGATCCACGCCGCAACCCCTTCGCCCCAGGTGCAGGCAGCCGCCCGCCCGAGCTTGCAGGTCGGGATGACGTCCTCGAAACGGTCGCCATCGCACTCGACCGTATTCGTAACGGTCGTCATGCCCAAAGCATGATCCTGCTGGGATTACGCGGGGTGGGCAAGACGGTGCTGCTTAACGCCATGCGCCGGGCCGCAGAAGGCGAGGGCATCTTGAGCGTGCCGATCGAAGCGCCCGAAGGCCAGTCGTTGCCCGCCATGCTGGTTCCTGCTCTCCGCACCGCTATGCTCAAGCTTGATCGTGGGCAGGCGGCAATGACGCTGGCGAAACGCGGCTTGGGTGCGCTGGCGCGGTTCGTTAAGGCGTTCAAGCTGAGCTACGGTGAGCTGGAGGCATCGCTCGATCTGGGTGAAATCGGGGTCGCGGACAATGGCGATCTCGACGCTGATCTTATCGACCTGATCGATTTGGTTGGAGCAGCCGCCGCTGAGCGAGGTACTGCTCTCGTGCTGTTCATCGACGAGCTGCAATATGTGCCCGAGCGCGAATTGGCGGCGCTCATCACCGCACTTCACCGTGCCCGCCAGAACGACCGCCCCATAACGTTGGTTGCCGCTGGCTTGCCGCAACTGGCCGGGCAGATGGGCAAAGCTAAGTCCTATGCCGAACGCTTATTTTTGTTCACCAGCATCGGACCGCTCGGCACTGAGGCGGCCAGTGCCGCCATCATCCATCCGATCGAGGCGGAGGAATGTGCGATTGAGCCTGCCGCGGTCGCGCAAATCATCGCCGTCACTGAGGGCTACCCCTATTTTCTACAGGAATGGGGCAAGCAATGTTGGGATGCCGCTGACGCTTGCCCGATCACAGTAGCGGACGTCGATCTGGCTCACCCCACGGCCATCGCCGCACTCGATGACAGTTTCTTTCGTGTGCGGTTCGACCGCCTGACACCGTCCGAAAAGCGCTATCTGCGGGGCATGGCGGATCTGGGGGAGGGGCCCTTTGGATCGACCGCCATCGCCGAGCATATAGGTCGGAAGTCGTCGAGCTTTGGCCCCGTGCGTGCGTCACTG
>NZ_NCGH01000068.1:0-1525 GCF_002281505.1 Sphingomonas sp. 28-62-20 | reverse complement strand
GTATCTTCAAGCACGCAGGATATACACATCATCCCCAGAACTGCGCTTCAACCCGCAGACGATCATCGGCAAGGGAAAGGATCGGCGCAGCCTTCCGGCGCTGATCGCGGCCGTGAGAAATGAGCTCGGCCTCGTTGCCGTGCACCGCACATTCCTTGACCCAGCCGACATTCTGCGACGCCCCTTCCGCAAGCCCAAGCTGGCTTTGGGTCTTCTGGGTTCGGGCAGCGTACGGTTTGGCGAGCCCGACGACATACTGGGTATCGCCGAGGGCATTGAAGATGCCCTGTCTGCCTCCGACTGGTTTCAATTGCCCGTCTGGGCCGTGCTTGGTGCCGAGCGCTACGCTCATGTTGGGATTCCGTCCCATGTGAGGCGTGTGATCGTTTTCGGTCAGAGAAACAAAGCGGCGAAGATTTGCCTGGGGCGGGCGCGCGAGCACCTCGCCGCTAAGGGGCGGGTCGTGGAGGAATGGCTCCCGTCCGAGCATGATGACTGGAATGACGCACTTCGCGATCGATTTGCTCGCAATGCTCTCCCTCGGACCGAGATTCACCTACATTCCCACTGAAGAGAGGGGAGGAGGCCTCCGGCTTGTTGATCCGGTGATGAGCACCGGGCGACAAGAAGGAGACCCTCGATGCGCACCTCAGCCGCAGCTCTCGAACTCGATTTCACTGAACCCCCGATTACCGCCGCCAAGGCGGTTGCCGACACCATGGCCAGGCATGGGTCGCTCCAGCGCGACACGCTGCTGTGGGTCATGGAACAAGCCTATGGTGGTTCCTCGGCCGATGGTCGCTGGTCGCTTCGCGACGCTTACGACATGCTCGAACTCGCCCAGGTCATGCATCTGGCCAAAGCCGACCTTCCCTCCGCGCCGAACGATTGTCTTGCTGCGCTGACCGAGTTGGTCGCCAACCTGCCGACGCACACGGTTCGCAGTGAGGAGCAGATCGAACTCCAGCAATTCTCGACTCCCGCCCCGATCGCATACTTGGCCACACTTGCTGCCCGGATCACCCCGACCGACCTAGTCCTCGAACCCTCTGCCGGCACCGGCCTTCTGGCGGTCTTCGCACGGCGCGCCGGTGCACGCCTAGTCCTCAACGAAATTGATCCGGCCCGCGCCGAGATGCTTTCTGCCGCCTTCCCAGGTGTGGCTGTCACACGTCACGATGCCGAGCTGATACACGATCTGCTGCCACCCACGATCCGACCCACTGCCGTCCTCATCAACCCGCCATTCTCGCGCAGCATCGGTCGGCACGCCGACCCGCTGGCTGCCTTCCGGCATCTTCGCGCCGCACTCATGCGGCTTGGCGCCGGAGGCCGCTGCGCTGCGATCCTGCCCGATCGCATCGACACATCGAGCCGCGCCTGGGCCAAGGCGACCGCGGGTTGCGCGCTGACCCTCCACCTCGAGCTGCCGGCGAACGCCTATGCCAAGCATGGCACCAGTCAGACAGTGAAGATCATGGTGCTGGAGAAAGGCACCGGCGATCACGCAGAGCTGCTCCGGTGC
>NZ_NCGH01000067.1:0-1578 GCF_002281505.1 Sphingomonas sp. 28-62-20 | reverse complement strand
CGCTGCGGACTGCTGACAGCCTCAGAAATGAAGCTGATTATCACCCCCACCGGCAAAGTCGCCAACAACGACAAGACCCGCGCACATGCCTACGAACTGCTTGCCCAGCGCGTGACGAAATTTGTCGAGCCGCAGTACATCTCGGACGACATGCTTCGCGGCATGGACGACGAAGTGCGCGCCCGGCAAGTCTACGCCGAGAAATATGCGCCCGTCACCGAATGCGGCTTCATCACCAACAACCGCTGGGGCTTCACGATCGGTTACAGCCCCGACGGACTGATCGGCGATGAAGGCTTGATCGAGTGCAAGAGCCGCCGCGCCAAATACCAGGTGCAGACGATCATCGAGAACGTCACCGGCGGCACGATTCCCGATGACTACCTGATGCAGTGCCAGACCGGTCTGCTGGTCAGTGAGCGCGAGTGGCTGGACTTCATCTCGTATTCCGGCGGGCTGCCCATGGCGGTCATTCGCGTCTGGCCTGACGACGCCATTCAAGGCGCCATCATCGAAGCCGCCGCCGCCTTCGAAGCCAAATTGGCCGAGCGACTTCAGATCTATTCCGAGGTGTCCGCGCACCTCATCCCGACCGAACGTGTGATCGAACAGGAGATGTATGTCTAAGCTCATTTCCCTCACGCGAGGTCAGTTCGCCACCGTGGACGACGCCGATTTTGACGAACTGGCAGGGGTCAAGTGGTATGCTCAATCGCGAGGTAACGGCACTTTTTACGCGGCTCGACGTGGGCGGCACAAAGGACCGCTAATCTACATGCATAGGGTGGTGAATCAGACGCCCGACGCATTGCATACCGACCACATCAACGGTGACCCGCTGGATAACCGCCGGTCAAATCTGCGGTCAGTCACGGCAGCGCAGAACGCGATGAACAAGCCTGCTCAAAAGGGCCGCACTGCAAAAGGCGCTTGGTTCGATGGCTCGACTTCCAATGCAAATAAGTGGCGGGCTGCAATCCGGTTAAACGGAAAGCTGAAGTATCTCGGGCGGTTCCCGACTGAAGAACTCGCATCCGCTGCCTACGCCACCGCAGCGAAGCTTCATTTTGGACAATTCAACAGGAGTGAATCATGAACGATATGAGCGTAGTGATCGTACCCAAAAGCGACCAAATTTCCAGCGACGACTTCCTCGCCGGCCCGAAGACCTTCACCATCGAAGGCGTTTCGATCAGCCCAGGCACTGAACAGCCGGTGTCGATCAAACTGGAAGGTGAGCCGCGCGTCTGGAAGCCCTGCAAAAGCATGTCCCGCGTGCTGGTGCAGGTCTGGGGCCCTGATGCCAACGTCTACACCGGTCGTTCCCTGACGCTCTATCGCGACCCCAAGGTCAAGTGGGGCGGCATGGAAGTCGGCGGCATTCGTGTCAGCCACATGAGCCACATGAACGGACGGCTTTTGCTGCAGTTGACCGCGACGAAGGGAAAGCGCGCGCCGCATGTCGTGGAGCCGCTCATTGCCGAAGTCCGCCAACACCCCGCTACCAACGACTTCGCCAGTTACACGGACAAGTTCATCGCCCGCGTGCAGAAATCGCCCGACGCCGATGATCTGAAC
>NZ_NCGH01000066.1:0-1594 GCF_002281505.1 Sphingomonas sp. 28-62-20 | reverse complement strand
GTTGAAGCTCTCCGGAATGCCGGCCTCGAAGCTGTCGTCACCCTTGACGATCGCTTCATAGACCTTGGTGCGGCCGACCACGTCATCGGACTTCACCGTTAGCATTTCCTGCAAGGTATAGGCGGCACCATAAGCCTGCAGCGCCCAGACCTCCATTTCACCGAAGCGCTGGCCACCGAACTGCGCCTTACCACCCAGCGGCTGCTGCGTGACGAGCGAGTATGGCCCGATCGAACGGGCGTGGATCTTGTCGTCGACCAGATGGTGGAGCTTGAGCATGTAGATGATGCCCACCGTCACCTTGCGATCGAACATCTCGCCGGTGCGTCCGTCGAACAGCTCCGACTGGCCCGATGTGTCGAGCCCAGCCAGCGCCAGCATTTCGGAGACGTCCTTCTCGCGCGCGCCGTCGAACACGGGGGTGCCCATCGGGATACCCGTCTTCGAATATTCGGCGAGCTCGGCGATCTGGTCACCGTCGCGGGCGTTGATATCGTCGGCATATTGCGGGCCGTAGATTTCGAGCAGCCGCTCCTTGACCGGGGCCGGCATTTCGCCGCCCTTGGCGTCCGGATTAGCCTCACGCCAGGCTTCGAGCGCTTGATGGACCTGCTGGCCCAGATTGCGCGCGGCCCAGCCGAGATGCGTCTCGAAAATCTGACCGACGTTCATGCGTGACGGCACGCCGAGCGGGTTGAGCACGAGATCAACCGGCGTCCCATCGGCGAGGAACGGCATGTCCTCCGCCGGCAGAATGCGCGAGATAACGCCCTTGTTGCCGTGACGACCGGCCATCTTGTCGCCCGGCTGCAGCTTGCGCTTCACCGCGACGAACACCTTGACCATCTTGAGCACGCCCGGTGGCAGCTCGTCACCACGCTCCAGCTTCTCGCGCCGATCATGGAACTTGTCGGTGATCAGCTTGACGGCATCGTCATACTGGCCCTTGACCGCTTCCAGATCGCTCTGGACCTTGTCGTCGGCAACCGCGAACTTCCACCATTCATGCTTGTCGACATTGTCGAGCAGGTCGCTGTCGATGACAACGCCCTTCTTCTGGCCCTTGGGCACGGCGGTCGCGGTCTGGCCCTCAAGCATTTCACGCAGGCGGCTCCAGGTCGCGCGGTTCAGGATCGAGCGCTCATCGTCCGAATCCTTCTTCAGCCGCTCGATTTCCTCGCGTTCGATCGCCATCGCGCGCTCGTCCTTGTCGATGCCGTGGCGGTTGAACACGCGGACCTCGACAACCGTCCCGGCAACGCCCGGCGGCAGGCGCAGCGAGGTGTCGCGCACGTCCGACGCCTTTTCACCAAAGATCGCGCGGAGCAGCTTTTCTTCCGGCGTCATCGGCGATTCACCCTTGGGGGTGATCTTGCCTGCCAGAATGTCGCCCGGCTCCACTTCGGCACCGATATAGACGATGCCCGCTTCGTCGAGGTTGCGGAGCGCTTCCTCGCCGACGTTCGGGATATCGCGGGTGATGTCCTCTGGCCCAAGCTTGGTGTCGCGCGCCATGACTTCGAATTCCTCGATATGGATCGAGGTGAAGACGTCGTCCTTGACGATGCGCTCGCTGATGAGGATCGAATCCTCA
>NZ_NCGH01000065.1:0-2859 GCF_002281505.1 Sphingomonas sp. 28-62-20 | reverse complement strand
ATATGTTCACCGACATCTGGACCGCCCGCCGCAGCGCCCTCAGCCTCTCGAAGAACCTCATGGTCGCAACGATGGTCATCGCCATCGGAACCCAGTTTGGCGTCATCACCGCCGACGATTGCGACGGCGACGTTTCGATCATCAACGAATATGATCCCTTCGCCTGACCTCAAGGCGGGGGCTTCGCCCCCGCCCCTTCTCGTGTGAGATTGCCCTTGGATGATATAACCGACCAAGCCAGCGCGCACTTTATCAACTCGACCCTTTCGGGAACGCATTGTCGAACATGTCTTCGTGGGGGAAGCGCTGCGGCGGCTCTGGCAGTTGGGCGTGCCCTGCGTCGAGGTGCTGCGATCAGAGTTCGATGCCGGTGGCTAGCCCCTAGTAATGGGCTATCGCAACGTCACGCGGCATATCCAGTTCAAGACCAAGACGGTGGGCGGCAAGACCGATGCCGTAAAGATCGACGTCGGGCTAATGGACAAGCCGAGCGGGTGTGTCCGGTGGATCGTCGTGACGCCAGACCTCGTATTCGACCATTATCTCTGGTTCGGGGGTGAGCCGGGTGAACCGCTGCCCGATATCAGCGCGAACATGATCGCCAAACACAGCAAGGGGACGTCGCTGGGCAAGAAAAACGAGCGGCCGATGCATCGGTTGATCGCAACGGGGAAATTCGAGAGGATCGCAACGCTCGACCTGATCCTGGGCAAGTTGTTCGGGCAATTGCCTTAAGGGCGTTCGGGCACCGGCTGCGCCGGACCGGGCTCTAGGCTGGTGCCCCGAGCCCCGTGCCGGGTCTCGGCCCTGCGGGTAACGATCCCTTGCTGAAAAGGTACGCGCGCCTACTGCGCGACCGCCGGCCGGACGAGCGCCTCGGCGGTGACCGGCGCCGGACCTTCGGCGAGCGTCTTCTTCAACGCTTCGTCACCGAGCAGCACGCGCCACGGCGCGCCGTACGTGCGGGATGCGAGATAGAAGACCGCGCCGTCACAAGCGACCATTCGGCACTTTTCCTGGGCATCGATCAGCGACCATCCAGCCCCGTGCCGCGCGACGAAATCCACCGGATCGACTCGCATCAGGGCTCCGCACCGACGGCATTGGCTGCGGACAAGGATGTTGCGTCGCTGCATAGCGCCGACGGTTCTCACCCAGATCGGCCAGAGGGTGTGGAGCGCTGCGGTCATCACAAGCGGACGATAGTCTTTCTGCCCCGCGCCGGGTCGCCGAATGGATGGGGTCATCACCATGCCCGGTTCTTGCCGAGGCGCAGGCTCGCGCAAACCCGTGACCGGGTTTCTCCTCTGCGTTTCGACCCTGCGGGTGCGCGCGCCCACTGTGCCCCGGCGCGCCGGTCCTTGTTGAAAGACCCCGATCGGCGGGGTTTGGAACAGTACAGGATATCCGCTCATGTCCGACAACCAAGCTGCCCCTGCCCCAGCGGCGCATCGCACTTCCACCATCGCGCATTTGAACGACGCGCTTCGTCAGCATCTCACCCAGCCCGGCCACAATCGGGTCGTTATGACCATAAGCGTCCAGGAGCTGATCGGCGACGTCAGCCTCTTTCGCAACTTTCGTGCCCAAGCCGAATTGCTGCGGAGCATCCGCGACTATGACGCGTTTGGCCCCGACGTCGATCCGCACGGCGAGCACGACTTCGGCCGCTTCGAGTTTCGCGGTGCCGCGCTCTATTGGAAGATCGACTATTATGATCGCGCGCTGGACTTTGGTTCTCCCGACCCCGCGGACCCGGATGTCACCGCCCGGGTGCTGACGATCCTCCTCACCAGCGAATACTGAAATGTACTGGCCCCGACCCTGGTCGGGGCCACCTGCTTGTGTGGGGGTCAGATAGGACCCAGCAGCCTGTCTGCGCGGCGCCGGTCGAACCCTGACGCTCGCCCACTGTCCGAACGCAAAAGTCTGCTCAAGCAGACTTGAGCCCGCGAGTGTCGTCGCAGATCCGCATCCACTCATCGCCTCTGTATTGAATTCAATACGATGCGGCGATAGCGTTCGAGCCGTCGTGTGAGAGGAGAGGTCGCCCGTGGCGGAGGAAGGGCAGGAGAGTGACGTCAGGCGTTCGGCCTTTTTGCAGCTTCGGGTGACCCCGACGATGCACACGGCGATCACGCGTCTCGCCCTCGAACACGATAATCTGACCGTGCGCGCGCTCGTGATGAACGCGCTCAAGCAAACCTATGGTCTCGATGTTCCCGACGAGGAGCTTCGTGACCGGCGCGGCCGCCAGCCACGACCCGCGAACCTGAAGGAGACCGACCATGGCTGAGTATTTTTCGCGCCATCCCGATCATGCGATCGTGTTTGCGTTCACGTGTTTCGCGCTCACCGTCTATCTCTTCCGCTACGTCGGACCCAGAGTCGGCGCGCGCGGCGACTGGTCGGCGCGGGACCATTATGAACGCAACCTCCGCAATGGCGCCGACGACTATTGAGCGCGGTTGCACGATACGAAAGACAGACGTGAAGACCATCGTGATCAGTCTCCTCAAAGGGGGCGTCGGCAAGACCTTCTTCGCGACGCATCTCGCTTGGTACCTCGCCGAGCAGGCGGGGCGGCGGGTCGCGTTCCTCGATCTGGATCCGCAGGGCTCCTCGACGCGGCGGCTCGCCAAGGAACGGACCGGCCTGTTCTCGGCCGACCTGTTCGATCCCGACGAAAAGCTTGTTCTTGAGGACGCGCCCGGCATCACGGTGTTCGGCGCCGATCCGCGCCTCCAGATGGTCAAGGCCGCGCAGGACGTGCACGACTTCATTGTGCGCTTTCGGGGCTTGTCCGCGCATTTCGATTATTGCGTCATCGACACTGGCCCCAAGTGGGACGAGCTCACC
>NZ_NCGH01000014.1:0-75511 GCF_002281505.1 Sphingomonas sp. 28-62-20 | reverse complement strand
CCCCGTCGGCCGTGGCCAGCGCGAGCTGATCATCGGCGATCGCCAGACCGGCAAGACCGCCGTCGCGATCGACACCTTCATCAACCAGAAGAACGCCAACGCGGGCGATGACGAGAGCAAGAAGCTCTACTGCATTTATGTTGCGATCGGCCAGAAGCGCTCGACGGTTGCACAGATCGTCCGTCAGCTCGAGGAATCGGGCGCGATGGAATATACCATCGTCGTAGCGGCAACGGCGTCGGAGCCCGCCCCGCTGCAGTTCCTCGCACCCTATACCGGCTGCGCGATGGGCGAGTATTTCCGCGACAACGGCATGCACGCGCTGATCGTTTATGACGATTTGTCGAAGCAGGCCGTTGCTTACCGCCAGATGTCGCTGCTGCTGCGCCGCCCGCCGGGCCGCGAAGCCTATCCCGGCGACGTGTTCTATCTCCACAGCCGCCTGCTTGAGCGCGCCGCGAAGATGAACAGCGACAATGGCTCGGGCTCGCTCACCGCGCTGCCGATCATCGAAACGCAGGCGGGCGACGTGTCGGCGTACATCCCGACCAACGTGATCTCGATCACCGATGGCCAGATCTTCCTCGAAACCGACCTGTTCTTCGCCGGCATCCGCCCCGCGATCAACGTCGGCCTGTCGGTCAGCCGCGTCGGTTCGGCTGCACAGACCAAGGCGATGAAGAAGGTGTCGGGCTCGATCAAGCTGGAGCTCGCCCAGTACCGCGAAATGGCGGCCTTTGCGCAGTTCGGCTCGGACCTCGACGCGTCGACGCAAAAGCTGCTCAACCGCGGTGCTCGCTTGACCGAGCTGCTCAAGCAGGCGCAGTTCTCGCCGATGCCGTTCGAGGAGCAGACCGTGTCGATCTTCGCTGGCACCAACGGCTTTATCGATGGCGTCCCCGTCAACGCGGTAACGCGCTTCGAAGCAGCAATGCTGGCCGATATGCGCGCCAACCACGCCGACATTCTCACGGACATCCGTGACAAGAAGGACCTGTCGAAGGAAACCACCGAAGCGCTGAAGACGGCGCTTGGGAATTTCGCGAAGACGTTTGCGTAATTGATCTGGCCCTCTCCCCATTGGGGAGAGGGTTGGGTGAGGGGCGGCTCGGCCCGTTAGGGCACTTCACCCTCACCAACTCCGACTAGGCGGCACAGCCGCCAAGTCTGCGTATCCTCTCCCTCCAGGGAGAGGGAGAGAAAGGTACGATGGCAAGTCTCAAGGCCCTCAAGATCCGCATCGGCTCGGTGAAGTCGACGCAGAAGATCACCCGAGCGATCAAGACGGTCGCCACCGCCAAGCTGCGTCGTGCGCAGGAGGCGGCGGTTGCCGCGCGTCCTTATGCGCAGCGGCTTGAAGCAGTGATGGCGAACCTGGCCTCCAAGGTGACGGTCAGCGAATCATCGCCGAAATTGCTGGCGGGCACGGGCAAGGATCAGGTGCACCTGCTTGTCGTCACGACCGCCAATCGCGGCCTGGCGGGTGGTTTCAACTCCAACATCGTCCGCCTCGCGCGCCGCAAGGCCGACGCGCTGATCGCTGAAGGGAAGACCGTCCGCTTCTATCTGGCGGGTCGCAAGGCGCGGGTGCTGGGGCGTTTCTACCCAGCAATGATCTATCATGATCGCGACATGAGTGCGGTTCGCAACCCCGCCTTTGTCCATGCTCACGAGCTGGCGAGCGATCTGATCACCCGTTTCGAAGCCGGCGAATTCGACGTCGCGCACTTATTCTATTCCAATTTCCGGTCCGCCTTGGTGCAGGAGCCCGCCGAACAGCAGGTCATTCCAGTGCCTCTGGTCGCCGGATCCGCAACGTCCGCACCATCGTCGCTTGCAGCCGTTGAATATGAGCCCGATGAGGAAACGATCCTCGCCGAGCTGCTGCCCCGCAACATCGCGATTCAGATTTACCGCGCCATGCTGGAAAACAATGCCGGCTTCTATGGCGCGCAGATGAACGCGATGGACAATGCCACGCGCAACGCCGGCGACACGATCAACCGCCTGACGATCCAGTATAACCGCACCCGCCAAGCCGCGATCACGACCGAGCTGGTGGAAATTATTTCGGGCGCTGAGGCGCTCTAAGCAAAGCACGAAGGCAAGGAACGAACGATGGCAACCGCCCCCGACACGATCGCCCCCAAGGCGACCACCAACAATGTAGGCCGCATTTCGCAGGTCATCGGCGCCGTCGTCGACGTGACCTTTGAAAATGATCTGCCCGCGATTTTGAACGCGCTCGAAACGAGCAACAACGGCAACCGCCTCGTTCTCGAAGTCGCGCAGCATCTGGGCGAGAACACCGTCCGCACGATCGCGATGGACGCAACCGAGGGCCTGACGCGCGGCCAGACCGTGACGGATACCGGATCGCAGATCCGCGTGCCGGTCGGCCCGATGACGCTTGGCCGCATCCTGAACGTCATCGGTGAGCCGATCGACGAGCTCGGGCCGGTCAACGCGACCGACACGATGCCGATCCACGCCCCTGCCCCGCTGTTCGTTGACCAGTCGACCGAAAGCGCCATTCTGGTGACGGGCATCAAGGTCATCGATCTGCTCGCGCCTTATGCCAAGGGCGGTAAGATCGGCCTGTTCGGCGGCGCCGGCGTCGGCAAGACCGTGCTGATTCAGGAACTGATCAACAACATTGCCAAGGGCCATGGCGGCACATCGGTGTTCGCGGGCGTCGGCGAGCGTACCCGTGAGGGCAACGATCTCTATCACGAATTCCTCGATGCGGGCGTTATCGCCAAGAACGAAGCCGGTCAGGCGATCTCCGAAGGCTCCAAGGTTGCCCTCGTTTATGGCCAGATGAACGAGCCCCCCGGCGCCCGCGCCCGCGTCGCGCTCTCGGGCCTGACGATCGCCGAATATTTCCGCGACGTCGAAGGTCAGGACGTGCTGTTCTTCGTCGATAACATCTTCCGCTTCACCCAGGCCGGTTCGGAAGTGTCGGCACTGCTCGGTCGTATCCCCTCGGCGGTGGGTTATCAGCCCACCCTCTCCACCGACATGGGCGCGCTGCAGGAGCGCATTACCTCGACCAACAAGGGATCGATCACCTCGGTGCAGGCGATCTATGTGCCTGCCGACGATTTGACCGATCCGGCCCCTGCAACGTCGTTCGCCCATTTGGACGCCACGACCGTGCTCAACCGCGCGATTTCGGAACTCGGCATCTATCCCGCCGTCGATCCGCTCGATTCGACCAGCCGCGTGCTCGAACCCCGCGTCGTCGGCCAGGAGCATTACGATACCGCGCGTGCGGTTCAGGCGACGCTCCAGAAGTACAAGTCACTGCAGGACATCATCGCGATTCTCGGCATGGACGAGCTGTCGGAAGAGGATAAGCTCACCGTCAGCCGCGCGCGCAAGATCCAGAAGTTCCTGTCGCAGCCCTTTCACGTCGCGACCGTCTTCACCGGCATCGAGGGCAAGTTCGTTCAGCTCGAAGATACAGTGAAGTCGTTCAAGGCTGTGGTCGATGGCGAATATGATCACCTGCCCGAAGCCGCTTTCTACATGGTCGGCGGCATCGACGAAGCCATCGCCAAGGCCGAAAAGATGGCACAGGACGCGTAAGAGACATCAAGCCCCTCCCCTTCAGGGGAGGGGTTGGGGTGGGGGCTCTCGTCTGGGCTTGGACTCGGTGAGACTGAGGGTCCCCACCCCCAAACCCCTCCCCTGAAGGGGAGGGGCTTAAGGAAGAGAAAAATGCTGCACTTCGAACTCGTCACCCCTGAAAAGCTCGTCCGCTCAGAGGACGTGTACATGGTCGTCGTTCCAGGCTCCGAGGGCGATTTCGGTGTGCTGCAGGGCCATGCGCCCGTGATGTCGACGATCCGTGACGGTGCACTCCACATCTATCGCACGGACAAAGGCGAGCCCGAAATGCTGCCGATCAAGGGCGGCTTTGCCGAGGTTAACGAACGCGGGCTAACGGTGCTGGCCGAACAGGCTGGCTGAATGCGACATTAGTCTGCTGGGCAATTCCTGGCAGGCGTGGGCGACACGCGGTCATCGTTAATTGGCCACCCCCAAAATCACGGCATTCGTAGCGCGGATCATAGCGCGCGATACGCGGTGTTCGGCTGTCAGGCAGGTCGTCATTGGCGAACCACAGGATGGCTGCATCGCTGCCTGATAGGGCCAGAACTGCTTGGTTGGGATCCTGATCGGCCGCGGCGCGAGCAACGCTGACCGCGACGGTTCGGCCACCCCGACGGAGGAAAAAGCCCCCCACCTCGGCAAGATGCGCGCTTGACGATGCCGAGGCGACTGGCCCGTCCCAGAATATGACGAGCCGCTGGGGCTGCCGCTCAGCCAGCCAGGCTGCAGGCTGTTGCAGATTGAAGATGTGGCGTGGGTCGCGCTCGGTTCCGGTAAAAATCGAGGCCAACAGGCCTATCGCTGTCGACATCATCATCGCCGTCGCCACGATGACAGGTCGGGGATCGCGGGCGACCATCCACCGGGCCCAAAGCGCCAAGGCAAACAGAAATGACGGCATCGACGGCGTCAAATAGCGCGGCAAGAAGCCTGGTCGGGTAAAGGCGATCACCAGCACCAGAGCGATGGTTGCAGCACCGCAAACCGCCAGCATCGTGCTTGGCCCCCAGGATATCGGGCCCGCCCGACGCTGGGCCAAAGCAATCGTGGTCGATCCAATAACCACGCCCAAGATGACCGTCGCGCTGAAGGAAACGCCGAGCAACATCGCTGGAATTTCCAAAGCTGCTGAGGGCGGCAAACCACCCGACGCAAGGTCGTTGCCAACAGTCAGCTGCAAAACGGCCGGCAGATGAAAATAGGCCCAGCCGAACATCGGCAGCAGCAGCAATGCTGCTGGCCAGGTCGCCATTGCCCGTACCCGGTGATAGCCAAGATAGGCGATTCCCTGCACCAGGCACGGAACAACACCCCAATATTGCGTCAGGATCAGCACCGCCGACACGATGATCCAGCCGCTGGCGCGGGCCGTTGTCGGGCGATCAAGCAGTTGCACGAACAGGATCGCCTGCACCACGCCGAGCAGAAACATCTGCGGATAAGGGCGCGCCTCCCCCGCAACGCCGAACATTGGCACCCAAAGCAGCGCGAAAACCGCCCACCACATCCGCAGATCGCGATTGGCATGCCCCTTCCACAGGATCAGCAGCGGTGCCACAATCGACAGCAGCACGCTTGGCAAGCGCAGCGCAACGTCACTCGATCCAGCAATCTTCGCCCATAACCACAATGGCATATAGAAAGCCGGACCAGTCAGCTCAGAGAGACACCAATCGAGCAGAGCTGCAACATTGGGTTGGGTCGCGATGACGGCGCTGAACGTCTCATCGAACCACAAGGGCGCATTCCAGCTATAGGATAGTCGGCCAATCACGCCGACGATCATCGCCATCAATAGCAAGGGCGCACGCCACCCGACCCGGTCCAACGCGACCGCGATGAAACGCCGCCCGGTTTGGCGAGGCAGGGTTAGGGCCGGTCCATCCACCAAGGGTAACTATCCCGCTGTTTGATGCTCTGTCGCACCGGACCCCTCAAATATTACTTAATTTCGACCGCGTAGCAGTGCCGAGCAGGCGGCCGAACACGCGCCGCACTGCCGATTTTGATGCTTAGGAAATGGTAACACCTTTGCAGGTATGAAATCCGTAACCACAATGATTGGGACAAAATGAGCGCTTTTGGACGACGCAGTGGTGCAGGTAACGGTGCCCCCCCGGCCCGGCCCGCCTTTGGTGTTGCCCGCCCAATGCAGGGTGCTGGCCCGGCGCGGCCTGCCGATTTGCAAGGCAGCGACCAATTTCCGCCGATCGATCTTGCGCCGCTGCCACCGCTTTCCCCTGCAGCCGATGGAATGACCGGGACGATGCCGGGCACCGCGATGGACGCGATGCAACGGTTGCAGGAACGCCAGGCATCATCAGGCGATGCCGGCCAATCGAAGATGGAGGGGTTCGAAACCTCGATCCACAAGATCAAGGAACAGGTGCTGCCGCGCCTGCTTGAGCGCGTCGATCCCGAGGCCGCCGCAACGCTCGACAAGGACGAGCTCGCCGAGGAATTCCGCCCCATTATCGGTGAAGTGCTCGCCGAACTAAAGCTAACGCTCAACCGCCGCGAACAGTTCGCGCTCGAAAAAGTGCTGATCGACGAGTTGCTTGGGCTTGGGCCGCTCGAGGAATTACTCGCCGATCCGAACATTTCGGACATCATGGTGAACGGCCCCGAGCAAACCTATATCGAGCGCAAGGGCAAGCTCGAGCTCGCCAATATCCAGTTCCGCGATGAAGAACATCTGTTCCAGATCGCGCAGCGCATCTGCAACTCGGTCGGCAGACGTGTCGACCAGACCACGCCACTCGCCGATGCCCGCCTGAAAGACGGCTCGCGCGTCAACGTCATCGTGCCGCCGCTCAGCTTGCGCGGCACCGCCATTTCGATTCGTAAATTCTCGGCCAAACCGATCACGCTCGACATGATGGCGGGCTTTGGTTCGATGAGCGCCAAGATGGCGACGGCGCTGAAGATCGCCGGCGCCTGCCGCTTCAATGTCGTCATCTCGGGCGGCACGGGTTCGGGCAAGACGACGATGCTCAACGCCTTGTCGAAGATGATCGATCCCGGCGAGCGCGTGCTGACGATTGAAGACGCCGCCGAACTCCGATTGCAACAGCCGCACTGGCTGCCGCTTGAAACGCGTCCGCCCAACCTTGAGGGGCAAGGTGAGATCAGCATCCGCGATCTCGTCAAGAACGCGCTGCGTATGCGCCCTGACCGGATCATCCTGGGCGAAATTCGCGGGAGCGAATGCTTCGATCTGCTCGCCGCGATGAACACTGGCCATGATGGCTCAATGTGTACGCTCCACTCCAACTCCCCGCGCGAGGCGCTGGCGCGTATGGAGAATATGGTGATGATGTCGGACATCAAGGTGCCCAAGGAAGCGATCAGCCGCCAGATCGCCGATTCAATCGACCTGATCATCCAGGTGAAGCGCCTGCGCGATGGCTCACGCCGCGTGACCAACATCACTGAGGTAATCGGCATGGAAGGCCCCGTGATCGTCACGCAGGAGCTGTTCAAGTTTGAATATCTCGACGAAAGCGCTGACGGCAAGATCGTCGGCGAATATCGCTCCATGGGCCTGCGCCCCTATACGCTCGAAAAGGCGCGCCAATATGGCTTCGACCAGGCCTATCTTGAGGCCACGTTATAGGATTTTCCGGCTGCCGGGACGTGGCGTAGTGCGCTTCGTCTTCCGTCGGCCGCCGATCCTGTTTGCGCTGGCCCTGATTGGTGCAGCGCCGCCGCCCAGCACGGCCATTTCGACGTTGTCGCCCGATAGCGAAACACGCTGGGTGTCGTTTGATCTGACGCCGGGCAACCAGATTCGCTTCACCATGGCCGTCAACGGCATGCCCGCGACGGCCATTCTCGATACCGGAGTCAGCGCCTCAGTGATCTCGCGCGATTTCGCTTCGGTCCACCGGCTGCACGTGCAGCCTCGCGGCCACGCCAGCGCGATTGGTGGCAATGTCGCCATCGGCTGGGCGGCCACGCAGAGCATCGCCCTGGGCGGGCTGACGCGGCGCGGTGGGGGCATGATCGTCACCACTCTGCCCGCTGCAGCCACCGGCACCGCCCGCGCGGTCGATATCTTGATTGGCCATGATCTTATCGACGCCTACGCGCTTGAGATCGATTTCGAAGCGAAGCGTTTTCGCCTCATCAAATCGGGGCGGCTGCCGTTTCGGGGCCTAAGCGCACCGCTGAGCATTGCAGCCAACCAGAATGTCTATGTGACCGAAGCATTGCTTGGCGGTCGCCGATTGGCGCCAATGGTGGTTGATACCGGGGATGGCTCGTCGATTACCCTGTCGCAGGAATCGTTCCGCGCCGCCAGGATCACCGGCCTGCCGACAACGACGACGATTGCCTATGGGCTCGCCGGGGCGCTCATCACTGACCTGGCGATTGTGCCCAGCCTGGCGGTTGGCAAACTGACCGCCAGCGATGTCGAGATACGTGTCGAGCGGCGCGGCGGCTTTTCGCACGAAATTGGTGCCGCCGGACGAATCGGTTCTGGCTTTCTGCAGCAATATCGCGTGCTGCTCGATCCGATCGCTGGCCATATCGTCTTCGGTCCCTCCAGCCAGACCGGCAAGCCGCCGGTCCGGTCGACCAGCGGCATCCTTGTCGCCACCGAAGCGGCACGGCTGCGCGTTCTGCACGTCATGCGCGGCAGCCCGGCCGAAGTGAGCGGCTGGCGCGCAGGTGATCTGATCTGCGCGATCGACGGCACGCCAGTCCCCGCCGACTATAGCAACAGCCCGATCAGCAGCTGGTCGGTCGGATCACCCGGCCGGGTCGTGCTGCTCAGCGGCTGCGATGGCAGGGAACGAGCACTCACCCTGGGCAGGTTTTACTGAAGCACCACGGCTACGCCTTAAAGCCAAGGCTCGCCAGGATTACCGCCATGATCAGCGCAAGCATCTGAACTGTCGGCCAATCAACAATTCCGATCGAATCAAGATTATCGCGACGGGCGCGCCGCCAATCGCGCCAGCCGCTGAACAGCGCAATTGCTAGCGCGGTAACCGCTCCGCCCCAAAGCCCTGCTTGCATCATGCCCTCTTGCTCGCCAAAACGCGCTGCAACGGCCCTTAATGATCAAGGAATCGAAATGCGCCAGCCTTTTTGGACGTCCGCTCTTGTTGCAACCAGCATTGTAATCACCGGTGGCGCGATTGCGGCTGCCGTAAAACCAACATCGGCCCTAACCGCCGCTGTCAACGCAGCCAGCCGGACCCCGGCCAATGTCGCCCGCGACCGCTATCGCCACCCCGCGGAAACGCTCGCCTTTTTCGGCGTAAAGCCACGCGACACGGTGGTGGAAATTTGGCCAGGCGGTGGCTGGTATACCGAAATCCTCGCGCCTTATCTGGCGAATGGTACCCTCTATGCCGCGACCCCGTCTGAAAATGCGCGCAAAGGGGTGATCACCCTGCAGACGGCCAAGCCCGACATTTACGGCAAGATCAAATTCGCCGCCTTTCCGACCACAGCCAGCAACGCCAGCGCTGGCGTGCCCGCCGGTTCAGTCGATGTGGTCCTGACGTTTCGCAACGTCCATAACTGGAGCTTTGGCGCCACTGACCAGACTCAAGCTGCGTTTGACCAGATGTTTGCCATGCTGAAGCCCGGCGGTGTGCTGGGCCTGGTCGAGCACCACCTGCCCGAAAATGCCAAGGACATTACCGAAGCCAAGAGTGGTTATATGAAGCGGTCTTCGGTGATTGCCTTTGCCACCAAGGCCGGCTTCGTGCTCGCTGGCGAAAGCACGATCAACGCCAATGCCAAAGACACGCATGACTATCCCAAGGGCGTCTGGACGCTGCCGCCCAATTATGCCGAGAAGGAAGTCGATCGCGCACGTTATGCTGCCATCGGCGAAAGCGACCGGATGACGCTGAAGTTCGTTAAGCCGAGATAACGGGAATGGTCGAGCCAGCGACCAAAGCGATTGGCCTTTTGGCGCGGATCGTTGGCCCGGCAGCGACGCCAGCCGACACCGCGCTGACCCTTGCCGCAATGGTGCTGGCCGTACCGCTTGCGGCGGGGGCGATCATGTCCGCCGGGACGGTCGACTGGCGTTGGTGGCAATGGCTGCTGGTATTGATTGTGGCAAGCGATCTGGGCGGCGGGATCGTCGCCAACGCGTTGCCCAGCACCAAACGCTGGTATCACGCGCCAAATGGTCATGACCGGCGAATGCTCGGCTTTGCCCTGCTGCAGGTGCAATTGCCGGCGCTCGCGCTGATCGTCCCGGAGGCGATGCCGATGCTGGCGGGCGTGCTTGGCTATATCTGGCTGCTCGGCGGGGTGACAATATTGCTGGCCGTACCGCACCGGTTCCGGCTGGCGATCGCGTTCATGATAACGGCGGTCGGCACGGTATTGCTTGCCCGATTGTTACCGGTTGCCAGCGCTTTGGGTTGGATGCCGCTCGCTTTGTGTCTCAAGATCCTCGCCGGCCATGTGATTGGGCCAGGCGAGGCTTGATCGCTATTTGTCGAGCCGCTCGATCTTTTCCTGCAACCGGTTGAGCTCTGCCTTCAGCGTGGCGATTTCCTCGTCCTTGCTGGCGGCATGATCGGTCTTGCTCTCCGGCTTGAAAGCAGCGGTCGCGGCTTCGAACATGGCGATGTTGCGCTTGGCGATTTCAGCAAAAGGGGAATGTGCAAAGGCACCTTCAACTGCTGATTTGAACTGCGCCTGATTGCGACGAAAACCGTCCATCGATGCTTCGAGATAGCCCGGCACCATCGCCTGCATCGAATCGCCGTACATCGAGATCAACTGGCGCAGGAAATTCACTGGCAGCATCGTCTGCCCGCGCGATTCTTCTTCCATGATAATCTGGGTCAGCACATTATGGGTAATGTCTTCGTCGGTCTTGGCATCGACGACCTTGAAGTCGCGCCCTTCGCGCGTCATCGCGGCAAGGTGCTCGAGCGTGATGTAAGACGAAGTCTCGGTATTGTAGAGTCGCCGATTGGCGTATTTTTTGATGATGACGATGCCATCATCCGGTGCAGTCTTTTTCATGGGAGGTCCCCCGAGGGTGCGTAACAGCCCTGTAACACCGTTCCATGCCGCGCCGCAACACGGTCCGCGTCCGTTGCCCTTGTTCCTGGAAATGCTGCGCCAGGAAACGGCGGAATCCCCCGATCGTCAACGCGCCGCGCTGGCGGGGCTCGCCGCCTATCAGGCGGCTGATCGGGGGGCGACCCGACGGCTGGGTCGCGTAAAGCATCGCCGCGGGCGCGCGCGCCTGCGCGATTATGGCGGCGACGGACCGCCCGTTGTCGTCATCCCTTCGCTGATCAACCCGCCCTTCATTGTTGATCTCACGCGCCAGCAATCCCTGCTGCGCTGGCTAGCGGGCCAGGGACACAGAACTTTCCTGCTCGATTGGGGCGCGCCCGATGCGACGGCACGAACGATGGATATCGGCGATCATGTCACGCAGCTGTTGCTGCCGCTGATCAGGAAGCTTGGACAGCCTCCCATCCTGATCGGCTATTGCCTGGGCGGGACGATTGCGGCGGCAGCGGCATGCCTTACCCCAGTGGCCGGGCTCGCGATGATTGCGGCTCCCTGGCATTTTGACGGTTTTGACGCCAGCGCGCGCGCCCGCATTGCCGCGTTATGGACGAGCACAAGATCGGCCTGCGATGCCATGGGCCTGGTCCCGATGGAGGTGCTGCAGGCGGGTTTCTGGCAGCTTGATCCAGCGCGGACGATTGCGAAATATGAATCTTTTGCGGCCATGGCCCCTGGTAGCCCTGCCGCGCGCAGCTTCATCGCGCTGGAAGATTGGGCCAATGCCGGTGCGCCGCTACCCTATGCCGCTGGTGCACAAATGTTTGAGGCGCTATTCGCCGACAATGTGACCGGCACCGGCAAATGGACGGTTGGCGGTAGCCTGATTGATCCAGCTACATTGGTCTGCCCAACGATCGATTTCGTCTCGCTTCATGATCGGATTGTGCCGGCTGCCAGCGCCATTGGCTTTGCCGATCAACGTAAATTGGCGGCAGGGCATGTCGGCATGGTCGTCGGCAGCCGTGCGCGCCTGGAATTATGGGAACCGCTTGACGACTGGATTAGCCAGGTGCTGGGGGCTAAAGAACGCACACCTCTTTCAGCAGCCGGAAACCCGCCATGACCGATATCGTCATCACCGCCGCCAAACGCACCCCCGTTGGCAGCTTCCTCGGCGCCTTTGCATCGACGCCAGCGCACGAACTTGGCCGCATCGCGATCGAGGCGGCGCTGGCGCAGGCGGGCATCACCGGTGATGACGTGTCCGAAGTTATTCTTGGCCAGGTATTGACGGCTGCTCAGGGCCAGAACCCCGCGCGGCAGGCATCGATGGGTGCAGGCGTGCCCAAGGAAATCCCGGCCTGGGGCGTCAATCAAGTCTGCGGATCAGGGCTGCGCGCGGTTGCGCTTGCCGCTCAGGCAGTGGCGACCGGGGATTCGACCATTGTGGTCGCCGGCGGCCAGGAATCAATGTCGCTCAGCCCCCATGCCCAGTTCCTGCGCGCGGGGCAGAAAATGGGCGACCTGATGCTGATCGACACGATGATCAAGGATGGGTTGATCGACGTTTTCAACGGCTATCACATGGGCATCACTGCCGAAAACCTGGCCGAAAAATACCAGGTCACCCGCGCCGATCAGGACGCCTTTGCCATCGCGTCGCAGAACAAGGCCGCCGCCGCGCGCGCCGAGGGCCGCTTCAAGGAGGAGATTGCCACCGTCACGATCAAAGGACGCAAGGGCGACACTGTCGTGGAGCATGACGAATATATCCGCGACGGCGCGACGCTGGACGGCGTCTCCGGCCTGAAGCCCGCCTTCAAAAAAGACGGCACCGTCACGGCGGCCAATGCCAGCGGCCTGAACGATGGCGCCGCCGCGCTTGTCATCATGACCCGCGCAGAGGCCGAACGCCGCGGCTCCCCCATTCTTGCGCGGATCGCCAGCTGGGCATCGGCGGGCGTTGATCCCTCGATCATGGGAATTGGCCCCGTCCCCGCCACGCGCCGCGCGCTGGAAAAGGCTGGCTGGGCGATCGGCGACCTCGATCTCATCGAATCGAACGAAGCTTTTGCCGCGCAAGCGCTGTCAGTGAACAAGGAACTTGGCTGGGACTCGGCCAAGATCAACGTTAACGGCGGTGCGATCGCCATCGGTCATCCGATCGGGGCATCGGGCGCGCGAATCCTGACCACGCTGATTTACGAAATGGCGCGACGCGATGCCAAAAAGGGGCTCGCGACCCTGTGCATCGGCGGCGGCATGGGCATCGCTTTGTGCGTTGAGCGCTGAGGACACGACGTACGGCGACATATTATTTGTTCACCGTGGGTTAAGCCGCATCATTGTTTCATCACTGTGGCAAACTAGTGACAATGCCGCCTGAATAGGTGCGTCGCTTCCATAAAGTCCCCATGCCCATATTGCATATTTGCGGCAGGCAGCCTTGAGTGGTTTAATTCGGGCAGTTCCGCTCGGAGACAGGGGCAGATCCATGAAACTAAAGACGCTCATGAGCGCCACCGCGCTCGTTGGAATTTTGGCAAGCTATCCGACGATTGCGTCGGCACAATCGACACCAACGCCAAAGGCCACGCTCGACGACACGACGCCAGATGCAACGGCCGCAGAAGAAGACAAGGCGATTGTCGTCACCGGCTCGCGCATTCGCCGTTCCAGCTTCGACATGCTCGAACCAACGGTGTCGATTGACTCCAAATATCTCGAAAATCGCAACTTGACCAACATCGCCGATGCGCTCAACGAGCTGCCCGGCTTCCGCGGTTCAGTGACGCCAAACGGCGCGCAGAACGGCTTTGGCCAGGGCGTGAACTTCATCAACACTTTCGGCCTTGGGTCGAACCGCACCTTGACGCTGGTCAACGGTCGCCGCGTCGTTTCGTCGAACGTCACCACGATTTTCGGCAACCAGGGCGGTACTCAGGTCGATCTGAACATCTTCAACCCCATCTTGATCGATCGTATTGACCGTGTTTCGATCGGTGGTGCGCCGGTTTACGGTTCCGACGCCATTGCCGGCACGGTAAACGTCATCACCAAGACCCGTTTCACCGGGCTCGAAATCCGCGCGACCACGGGCGTGACCGAATATGGCGACAACTTCCGCTACAACGTATCGGGCGCCTACGGCTACAATTTCGCGGACGGGCGCGGTAACATTTCGATCGCCGCCAATTATGAAGAAGTCCGTGGTATTCTGACCAACGATCGCCCGTTTCTCGCGAACGGCGTTGGCGGTCAGCTGAACCCAACCAGTGCGCTCGCCGCAACGCTTGGCCCGGTCGGTCGCTCACCGCTGAACGATGGCCGCATCAACCCCAATATCGGGTTCAACAACTCGACGACCGACGGTTTCCCCGGTACGGTGCTGGTGAGGCGCGCGGGTATCCCGTCGCTCAGCCGCGGTGGTGTTGTCGTCAACGCGACGACTGCCCTGGGTGCGCTTGACTATAACGTCCAGTTCGCGCCTGACGGCACGCTGATTCCGTTCAACCGTGGCACGCTGTTTGCTGGCGCGATCACCTCTGCCGCAGCACGTAACTCGGGTGGCGACGGCTTTGTTTTCAACGATTTCACCCAGATCACCGGCAATTCGCGCCGCATTTCGGCCAACATCTTTACTGATTATCAGCTGACCGACGATGTCCGTCTGTTCGCTGAAGGTCTGTATTTCAACGGCTTTGGCGACGAATTGATCCAGCAGCAATCGTTCCAGTCGACATTGTTCGGTGGTGCCAGCGCTGCGTTGACGTTCAGCGTCAACAACCCGTTGCTTTCTGCCCAAGCGCGGAACCTGCTGGTCGCCAACGGGTATACGACCTTCCGCCTCAGCCGGATCAACCTTGATCTTGGCGACGCGACGGGTTCTTCGAGGAACGATCTCTTTCGCGTTGTTGGCGGTGCCGACGGGAAGTTCCAGGCGTTTGGCCGCGACTTCAGTTTCGAAGTCTCGGGCGTCTATGGCCGCAACGACTATCGCGATTTTGCACAGCAGATTAATCAGCAAAATTTCGTCAATGCGATCAATGGCTGCGTGACGAACCCAGCTGTCAACGCGACACCGGGCTTCACAGCGATTGCCGATGCGCGCTGCGTTCCGCTCAGCGTGTTCGGCGAAGGCGCGCCATCACCGGCCGCCCGCGCGTACGTGATCCAGGATACTGTTGCGCGCAGCTATATTGACCAATGGGTCGTGAACGCAAACGTCGGCGGTGCGCCGTTCGATCTTTTCACCAACCCAGTTCAGTTCAACGTTGGCTATGAACATCGCGAAGAATCAGCGCAGTTCACGCCCGATCCCTTCCTGCAGGCTGGGCTTGGTCGTTCGGTCGCGATTGCCCCAACCGGCGGTCGCTATGCGCTGAACGAAGTAACGGGCGAATTCAACCTGCCAATCTTCACCCCGAAGAATGACTTTTTCTTCCATAACCTGGAAATATTCGGGCGCGGTCGTTATGTGCATAACACCGTCAACGGCGGGTTTTTTGCATGGGCCGCAGGTGGATCATTCTCGCCAATCGAAGACGTGCAGTTCCGTGGTAACTTCACCAGGTCGTTCCGTGCGCCGTCGATTACTGAATTGTTCTCGCCACAAACCAACACCTTCACCACAGTCCCGGATCTCTGTGCTCCCGGTACCATCGGTGCAGGGCCAGTGCCCGCAACCCGTACCGCAAACTGCAATGCGTTCCTTGCACGCTTCCCGAATGGAACGCCGCTCGGTGCCGCCACCGCAACGGTCCCAGGTCGTTCGGGTGGCAATCCCTTGCTGCAGAACGAAGAAGCCAACAGCTACACCTATGGCGTCATCTTCCGTCCTCGGTTCATCCGCGGGCTGAACCTGTCGGTCGACTATTTGAACATTGATCTCCGGCAGCCGATCTCCAATCTCACGGTGGCAAACATCGCCGGCGCTTGCTTTGACAACCCAGTGTTCAACGCGGCTGATCCCGCCAATGCAAACGCTTTCTGTTCACTGATCCGCCGTGACGCAAACGGCCAGGTACCAGCCGATCCGGCCAACCCGGCGGTGACGTCCGGGTTCGTCAATGGTCAGAGGATCCAGGTTGAAGCCATTCAGAGCACCTTGGAATATGTGACCAAGCTGGATGGTCTCAACCTGCCTGGTTCGCTTACCGTTACCGGCGAATTGTTCGTATTGCTGCGTCGTCTTATCGATACCACGGGCGTTGCGCCTGCGCGGTCGGACGGCACGGTGGGCGATCCGACCTGGCAGGGCCAGGCGCGCGTGCAATATTCGACCAAGTACGTCAACTTTGCGACCAATATCAACTATGTTGGCCAGCAGTTGTCCTCTCGGTTCAACCGTGCACCTGGGCCCAACGACACGCGTGAATTTGACAAGTTTGATGATTTCATCACGCTTGATTCGAGCGTGACGTTCAATGTGAACAAGCAGTTCCAGCTGATCGCGTCGGTGACGAACCTCACCAACCGTGTTGGCCAGAACTATTTCGGCATCATCATTCCGGCATCGGTCAACGACTCATTTGGTCGGCGCTTCGGCTTGTCGGTGCGCGTTCGGTATTGATCTGAACTAGAATATTGAACGATTAAGGGAGGCGGGGCGTACACAGCGCCCCGCCTCTTTTCTTTGGGGTGCCGCCTGGGGCATCATGCCAAATAATATTCAAATACCAAGCGGTCGGTCGGCGTGGGACCCAGGCCAATCAGATCGTCACGATTGGAAGCGCTCAGGCTGTCCAATGCGGATCAAAACGCCGACCGAGGCCGACCAGCAATTCATATTGCGACATGCCGGACGCGGCCGCAGCCGCCGGCAGTGCATAATCCAGGGCGACCCAGTCCCCCTCGCCGAGCCCTGGGGCTCGATCGACCACAATCGCCACCAGATCCATCGACACGCGGCCAACCACCGGCAGCGCAACATCGCCCCAGCGACCGCAACCGATCCCTGAAAAGCCCCGGAAATAGCCATCGGCATAGCCGATATTGATGATCGCAATTTCGGCATCATGCGCGGCGGTAAAGGTGGCGTTATAGCCAATGCTCGCGCCAGCCGGCACACATCGGCGCTGCACGATTTGCGCTTCGGGGGTGACGACTTGCTGTATGGTTGCCATCTCTGCGCGGGGGACACCGCCATAGAGCGCGAGGCCGGGGCGGGTTAGATCGAAGGCATAATCAGGCCCCAGTCCAATCCCGGCCGAATTGGCCAGGCTCATCCGCCGGGCGGACGACCGGCCCCGCAGTTCGGCGAAGGCCGCGAGCTGCGCGCCATTCATCGCCACATCAACGTCAGCGCAGGCAAGATGGCTCATCAGCACATCGATCTCCAGCCCGGTAAGCACCCCGGACAACGCCTGATCAACCGACAGACCAAGCCGGTTCATGCCGGTATCGATCATGACGTCGCATACGCCCCCGCCCGCCGCGCGCCACCGCTCTATTTGGGCGGGCGAATTCAGGACGGGGCGCGCAATGCCGGAGAGCGCAAGCGGCATATCCTCTGCCCGGATGCCGTGAAGCACGGAAACGGAAAGGCCGAGTGGGGCGAGCTCCGCCGCCTCTGCCCAGGTCGCGACAAAGAAATCACGGCACCCGGCACGTGCCAGGCGGGTGGCGACATCAACGGCCCCCAGCCCATAGCCATTGGCCTTTACGGCCGCCCCGCAGGCCGCCGATCCGCTCATCGCATCAAGGGTGCGCCAGTTGCTGGCAAGTGCTGCTGCATCAAGCCGCAGCCTCAGGGGGGAAGTGGTCATGCGATGAGGGGTTAGCGCCAGCCGCTATCGGGCACTAGTCCCTAGCTTCTTGGCGCCGCCTTGGGGCGTTCGTCCTTCAGCCACACCAGCGTGACCACCAACGCCATCGCCACGACCCCCATCGTGTACCACAGCCCGCCATAGGGGTTGCCCGTGCGCGCGACGATATACTGGCTGATAAACGGCAGAAAACCGCCAAAATAGCCGGTGCCGATATGATAGGGAATCGACATTGAGCTATACCGGATCCGCGGCGGGAACATTTCCGCCAACAATGCGGCAACTGGGCCATAGGTCACACCGGCAAGCGCGCTCAGGACGATGATCGCCCCAAGAATGATCGCGATATTGGCCGGCGATGGGATAACCTTGCCCAGGAAATAGCCATTGGCCGTCAGCGCGGCGTCCAGCTGCTCCGGCGTATCATTGGCGACCGTTAGACCACCAATCGTCACCACCGTTACCGGGGCCTCCACCGTTGTATAGGCGACGCCCTTTTTGGACAGATGATCGAGCACCCGCCCGCATTCATCGACCTGCTGCTTGGCAAAGGGGCTGTACGCACAGGCCGGGCCAGAAACGATGACCGGTGCGCGCCGCGCTGCTTCGGCCAAGCCGGGATTGGCGGCGCTGCCAATCACCCAGAAAATCGGGAACAGCATGATCAGCGTCAGCGCATAACCGATCACGATCGGCAATTTTCGACCGACTCGATCAGACAGCCAACCGAACAATACAAACCAGAACAGGCCAGCGGCCGCCCCGGCGCCAACAATCAACTGCGCGACCGTTTCCTC
Source organism: Sphingomonas sp. 28-62-20 (assembly GCF_002281505.1). Taxonomy (NCBI): domain Bacteria; kingdom Pseudomonadati; phylum Pseudomonadota; class Alphaproteobacteria; order Sphingomonadales; family Sphingomonadaceae; genus Sphingomonas; species Sphingomonas sp. 28-62-20. Next base: position 57,321 of record NZ_NCGH01000014.1, on the reverse strand, counting down.
CACCCGCATTGTCGCCTGGAGGAACGACAGCACGGTAAACATCGCGGTGTACCAGATCACCGTCAGCCCGGCGGCGATACCAAACAACGCCACGAACAGGCGGCGGAGATTGCCGGGATAGGTAAAGCTCTCAACAAACGGATTGTTCGCGGTTTCCCCTGCCGCCTTCATCTGCTTGAAAATCGGGCTTTCCGACAATTTAAGCCGCATCCACAGCGACACCGCCAGCAGCAGCAGCGAGAACAGAAAGGGCGTGCGCCACGCCCAGGCATCCCAGGCTTCAGGAGAGAACGCGGCCTTCGCGCTCAGCACCACGGCCAGCGACAGAATGAAGCCACCCGCAACGCTCGCCTGGATGAAGCTGGTATAATAGCCACTGCGCCCGGCCGGTGCGTGTTCAGCAACATAGATGGCAGCGCCGCCATATTCCCCACCTAGCGCCAGCCCCTGCAGGATGCGCAGGAGAATGATGATCGCGGGTGCCGCCAAGCCGATCGCCTCAGTCGACGGCACCAGCCCAACCCCGGCGGTGGCAATACCCATCAGAGTGATCGTCACTAGGAACGTATATTTACGCCCCAGCTTATCGCCGAGAAAGCCAAACAGGATCGCGCCAAGGGGCCGGAAGCCGAAACCAACCGCAAATCCCGCCCAGGCAAGCAAGGTCTGGACGGTTTCGTTATCGGCCGGGAAAAAGGTACGACCAATAATGCCGCTCGCCGCCAGCGTGCCGTAGATGAAGAAATCATACCATTCGAATATGGTGCCAAGCGATGAAGCGGTGATGACGAGCTGGATATCCTTCCGGCTCGGTTCATTTGCTTGATCTTCAACCGCCATTGTCGCCACGAACATCCCCCCGGCACCGATCGACTATCCCCTTGATCGCGTTTGCGCTGCCTGTGTCGACCGACTGTCGCTCTTGTCGGGCAACGACAAGCGACAGGGGGTCAGCAGGTGCGGCCCGACCGAGATTGGGGTTTCGACCCTTTGGCGCGAACACTAAACGCTTTGGGCGATCACGCAATGCGTGGCTTGCGGGCCATCAGTCCTTGGTTGCCAGCATCCGGATGATCCCCGAAAAATCGAGCCCCGCCTGGCCCTGATCAGCGAAGCGCTGATACAGCGCCGCTGCCTGCGCGCCCATCGGCGTATCAGCGCCAGAGAGTTGCGCCGCGTGCAGCGCCAGCTTGAGATCCTTGAGCATCAAGGCGACAGCGAAGCCACCCTGATACTCATGATCGGCGGGCGAATTCGGCCCAACCCCGGGGACAGGGCAATAGCTGGTCATCGACCAGTTCTGGCCTGAAGACACGCTGGAGATATCGAAGAATTTCTGGGCATCCAGCCCCAGTTTCTCCGCCAACAAGAATGCTTCGCACGTGGCGACCATTGAGGCACCGAGGAGCATGTTGTTGCAAATCTTCGCGGCCTGGCCAGCGCCGTTTAACCCGGCATGGATCACCGCCTTGCCCATGGACTCCAGGATTACCGCGGCACGTTCAAAACCTGAATCGCTGCCGCCGACCATGAACGTCAGGCTGCCAGCACTCGCCGCCGCAATGCCGCCTGAAACCGGCGCGTCGACCGCAACCAATCCCTTGGTTTGTGCAGCCGCTGCCACCCGTCGCGCCGTTTCGACGTCAATCGTCGAGCAATCAATCAACAATGTATTGGCCGCAGCCGACGGAAAAACTTCATGCGTGTAAACCGTCTCGACATGCGTGCCAGCGGGCAGCATCGTGACGACAACCTCCGCCCCCTCGACGGCAGCGGCGGCCGTGGCGGCGGGCAAACAGCCCGCAGCCCGCGCCCGATCAAGCGCATCGGGCGACAGATCAAATGCGCGAACATCATGGCCGGCCTTGGCTAGATTCGCGGCCATGCCGCCGCCCATATTGCCGAGGCCAATGAATGCGATGCTGGTCATTATTACTTCCCTGTCCAAACCCCGGTGCGCTTCTCGACAAAGGCGGCCATGCCTTCTTTTTGGTCTGCCGTCCCGAACAGACCATGGAACAACCGCCGTTCAAAAAGGATGCCCTGGGTCAGGCCCGTTTCAAACGCGGTGTTGACCATTTCCTTGTTCGCCTTGACCGCCAGCGGCGCCATGCCCGCGATCACGGTGGCTGTCTTTACTGCTTCGTCGATCAGGTCTGCCGCCGGGACGACGCGACTGACGAGCCCAGCGCGCTCGGCTTCTGCGGCGTCCATCATCCGGCCGGTCAGGCACATTTCCATCGCCTTGGCCTTGCCGACTGCCTTGGCGAGCCGCTGCGATCCGCCCATGCCGGGGGAGACCGCGAGCTTGATCTCGGGCTGGCCGAATTTGGCGGTATCGGCCGCAAGAATGAAATCGCACATCATCGCCACTTCGCAGCCACCGCCGAGCGCATAGCCCGCTACCGCTGCAATGATTGGCTTGCGCGTCGCGGTCACCCGGTCATAGCCCGCAAAATGGTTGGTGCCGAACATCTCGGCAAAGCCCATTGTCTGCATTTCCTTGATGTCCGCGCCAGCCGCAAATGCCTTTTCGGACCCTGTCAGCACGGCGCAGCCTTGTGACGGATCGGCATCAAATGCTTCGAGTACAGCGATCAACTCGGCCAGCACCTGGCTGTTGAGCGCGTTGAGCGCCTGAGGCCGGTTGAGCGTGATCAGCGTCACCGCGCCACGCTGTTCGACGAGAAGGGTTTCGTAGGTGGCCATGTCTTTCTCTTTCTTTCGTCGCCCCGGGGCTTGACGCGGGATGACGCGGGAGGGTGGTCAATCGTGCGGCGTCCACGCCTCGTCGTCAGACAGCGGCGCAAAAATCTGGTCGATAACGTGATCGGTCACGCCTTCGGGTGTCGCTGGGTCCCAGCGCGGTGCGTTGTCCTTATCGATGATGACCGCGCGCACGCCTTCAAGGAAATCATGTCGCTGCACGACATGTGCGCCAACCGCATATTCCTGCCGCATCTCATCAGCGAAATCATGCATCAGCGCGCCTTCATGGAGCAGGCGCAGCGAGACCTTCATGGTCTGCGGTGACTTGGTGCGGAGCAGCCTGAGTTGGGCCTGCGCCCAATCGCCGGGATCGGCTTCGAGCGTGGCAAACACCGCTTCAAGCTCATCCGATGCGAACAAGCGATTAATCTGGGTAGCTTGCGATAAAATCTTCGCCTCAGGCGGTGCGATCGACAGGTCGTTAAGGATGGCATCGATCGATCGCGGATCGGCGATGATGCGGGCCTTCGCTTCGTCGAGCGATGCGCTTGGGAGATAATGGGTGGCCAACCCAAGCGCCAAACATTCTGCCCCATCCAGGCGGTGCCCGGTCAGCGCCAGAAACTGCCCCATCCGCCCGGCGAGCCGCGACAAATACCAGCCGCCACCGACATCGGGGAAAAGGCCGATCCCCGTTTCCGGCATCGCCAGCCGGGTGTTCTCGGTTGCCACCCGGTAGCGGCAGGGCTGCGATATGCCGACACCGCCCCCCATCGTGATGCCGTCCATGAAGGCGACGGTCGGCTTCACATAAGTGAACAGCTTGTGGTTCATCCGGTATTCGGTGTGAAAGAACGCGCGTGCATCGACCCCGTCCTTCGCGCCGCTCTCCGCGAGCATGCGAATGTCGCCACCCGCGCAAAAACCGCGAGATTTTTTTGGGTCGCCATCCGGCGCGGCAGCATGATCGATCAGCACCGCCTCAATCCCGATATCGACGCGCCACGCCTCAAGCGCGTCCAACATTGCCGCACACATTGCGGTGTTGAGCGCGTGGATCGCGCTAGGCCGGTTGAGCCGGATGCGGCCGGTACGGCCCTCTACACCAGCGATCAGTTCGTCAGTCACAGCGTCACCTCGGGGGCAGACACCTCCGCGTCTCTGCGTCTCCGCGTGACCAAATCGGGCTTTGGTTCACGCGGAGACGCGGAGACGCGGAGCAGAAAGTTGTAAGCCGCTAAAGCGGCGAGTGATATGACGATCACTGCCGGGTCAGCTCCCGCCCGACGATCATCCGCATCACTTGGTTGGTGCCTTCCAGGATCGAATGGACGCGCAGGTCGCGCCAGAAGCGTTCGATTGGATAGTCCATCAGATACCCGTACCCGCCGTGCAGCTGCAGCGCACGATCGACCACCGATGATCCCGTATCGGTCGCCAGCCGCTTCGCCATCGCCGCGAACTTGGTCTTGTCGGGCGCGTTCGCCGTCACCTTGGCCGCCGCCATGTAGAGCAGCGCGCGCGCCGCCTCCAGCTCAGTCGCCATGTCGGCGAGCATGAACTGAGTGTTCTGGAAATCGCTGATCGCGGTGCCGAACTGCTTGCGGTCACGCGTGTAACTGATCGCCTCGTCCAGACAGCGCTGCGCCCCGCCGAGCGAACAAGCGCCGATATTCAACCGACCGCCATCGAGCCCCATCATCGCAATGCGGAACCCCTCGCCTTCCCCACCAACCCGGTTGGCGACAGGTACGCGGACTTCTTCAAGGATCACCTGCCGGGTCGGCTGCGAATGCCAGCCGAGCTTGCGCTCATTCGCACCGAAGGACACGCCGGGCATGTCCTTTTCGATGACCAGGCAGCTGACGCCCTTCGGCCCATCCTCGCCGGTGCGGACCATGGTGACATAGACGTCATTCTCGCCCGCGCCCGAGATGAACTGCTTGGTACCGGTGACAACATAATGATCGCCATCCAGCACCGCGCGCGTCTTCAGCGCTGCCGCATCAGAGCCGCTGCCGGGCTCGGTAAGGCAATAGCTGGCGATCGTTTCCATCGAGATCAAATCGGGCAGATACTTCGCCTTGACCTGCGGACCGCCGAACCGGTCGATCATCCACGACGCCATGTTGTGGATCGAGATGAACGCACTGGTCGAAGGGCAGCCATAGGCCATCGCCTCCATGATCAGTGCCGCCTCCAGCCGACCCAGATTGATGCCGCCCGATTCTTCGCTGACATAGATCGAGGCAAAGCCAAGCGCGGCGGCTTCCTTGATCGTCGCACGCGGGAAGATGTGCTTCTCGTCCCATTCGCCCGCAAAGGGCGTGATCCGGTCAGCAGTGAACTTGCGCGCCAGATCCTGAATCTCGCGCTGGTCGTCGGTTAGGTCGAACTGGGTGGTCATCATTGGCCCTTCAGGACGCGCGCGGTAAACAGGGTGGTGAGGACGGCTTCATCGGTTCTTGGATCGATCAAATCCTTTGGCGCACGCCCGGCATCCTGCGCAAGCGCGGCGACGCGGCCGCCATTGGTGAACCAGCCATCGGGCTCGCGCGTGGCGATCGGATCGCGATAGGCCGCGTCGATCGAAACAACCTCCCAGCCATCCTTGCGCAGCCCCTCAACGACGGCGCCAATGAACATCGCATTCAAATCGGTCTCGTGGAGCAACAATATCTGAATGGGCTGGCGGCCGAGCGCGTCGAGCGCGATGCGATCATAGAAGTTGGCGGCACCCACCAGCGTTTCGACATAGAGGGTGCGTAGCGCCGACATGTCGATCTGCTGACCAGCCTGCCTCGCCTTGGTCGCCAACGCATCGATGTGCCAATCGTAATTGTCGATCGTCACATAGCCATTGGCTAGGCCCCGCGCCGCCAGCGCAGCGCGAACCTCGGCTCGCTTGGCAAGATCGCGCCGTCCCTCATCGAGATAGGGAAAACGATACCAAGGCCGATAGCCGGGACGATCCTTCAGCCAGGCGGCGGCACGGTCGATGTCAGCAATATAATCGGATGCCGCCGTGCGCGATAACCAGAGATGGCTGTAGCTGTGATTGGCGATGACATGGCCCGCGCGGACATAGCGCGCGATCCGCGCTTCGCCCCCCTTGCCGTCTGGCTTCTCCAAATTGCCGGGGGTCAAGAAAAACGCGACTTGCTCGACCCGCGCCTTGCGGAGCGCAGCAATGAGCCGCGTCGTGCGGACATCTGGTGTAAAGAAGCCGCCGACCTGGCGCGGCACATCATCAAAACTGAGCGCGATCCGCTTCTGTGCCGCCGCCGGTATCGCGAGAAAAAACGCGGCAGTTAGGGCAATCAGGAACCTGATCATCAAAAGCCTATGGCCCCGATCACCCGTAAGGTCGGCCGAGCCGCTAGATCGAATTATCGGGGTAAGTCCGAATTGAGTCATGCCCGCTTCCTAGGCGAATTCTGCACGGGTTTGAACCCGTCAGGTCGATGAGAAACGTGCTGTCAGCGTCGGCAAGTTGCCCGGCATTATCATCATCGAGAGGGATAGGGGCAAACCAGCGACCCTGAAAACAGTTGCTCGTTTTCGAAATCGCCCATATTTTTCCAAAAATGCGCGGACATCGTCGCCGCCTTCGCGCACGCTTAGCGGGCATTCAGCTACGGAGCATGTCGATGTCGGTTTTGTCGTCCCTTACCCCCGCCCTGGCGACGATCGCGCAGCAGATCGGCCATGCCGTCGAGATCGAATTCACACGCTATCTGATCGGCGCGGCTGGCGTCGCGGTGCTATATTGGCTGATCCAGCGCTGGATCGAGCCCCGCCGTATTCAGGCCGGCAAGGCGAGCTTTGCCGACCGGCGGCGCGAATTCCGCCGCTCGGTTGAGACAATTTTCGTCTTTTCGCTCGTCAATCTGCTGACCTTCGCGATGTTCAGGGCCGGGTGGCTGCCCGTCAATCGCGGCGCGCCCGATATTGGCATCATGGTCGCGCAAATAATCGCCATGGTGATCATGCATGATGCCTGGTTCTACTGGATGCACCGCTCGCTGCACCTAAAGGTCCTGTTCCGCCGCGCACATGCGACTCATCATGTCAGCCGCACACCGACCAGCTGGGCTGCCTATAGCTTTGCGCCGATCGAAGCGATTTTCGAAAGCATTTACGTGCCGGTGATGTTCCTGATCATCAGCCATATCGTGCCGATCCAGCCCTGGGCGGCATTCATCTTTCTAGGCCATCAGATCGCGCGCAACGCAGTCGGCCATTCGGGCTTTGAGCTTGCCTGGCCGGGCTTTACCCGCTCGCCCTTGACCGGCTGGCTGACGACAACCACGCACCACGACCTGCACCACACCGAAGGCCGCTATAATTTCGGGCTCTATTTCACCTGGTGGGACCGGATGATGGGCACCGAGCACCCGAAATATCATGAGCGCTTCGAGGCAGTTGTCGGCGCGAACCGTGCCGTGACCACGTCGGTCGTCGCCTAGCCCCCCGCCAACTCGCTCAACATCGCTGGGGTCAGCACCTGTGGCAGCACTTCCGGCTCGCTCGCACCGGGTTTGTAGAACAGATAGAGCGGCACGCCGGCGCGGTTGTGCGATTCGATGAAGCGGCCGAGCTTGGGGTCGCCATCGGTCCAGTCGCCGACCATCACCGCAACATTGTGCTTGGCAAACGCTGCCTTGACTTGATCGGTATCGATCGCGACGCGTTCGTTGACTTTACACGTCAGGCACCAATCGGCGGTGAAATAGGCGAACACCGGCTGCCCCTTGGCGCGCGCTTCGGCGAGCTTTTCCTCGCTGAACGTTGCCTTGTTCTCGGCCGCCAACATCGCCGCACCGGCGGCGCCCTTCGGCACCGCGCGCACATAATAAGCGGTCGCCGTCGTCACGCCGATCAGCAGCACCACGTTCAGCCAATGCGCCGACAGCCCTTTATGCTGGCGCTTGCCGACCACAAACAACACAATGCCGATGCCGAGCGCGCCGATCAGGCCGAGCGTAATGCCGTCCGTCCCCGCTTCACCACCAAGCACCCAGGCAAGCCAGATCGCGGTCAGCCCCATCGGGATGGCAAGGATTTGGCGGAAGGTTTCCATCCATGCGCCGGGCTTGGGCAGCGCCTTGCGCAGCGGCGGCACGAAGCCAATCAACAGGAAAGGGATCGCCAGACCAAAGCCAAGCCCGAAGAACACTGCCAGCGCTGCATACCAGGGCAGCACCAGCGCCGCGCCCAATGCTGCGCCCATGAACGGCCCAGTGCACGGCGTCGCGATGATCGCGGCGAGCGCGCCGGTTGCGAACGCCCCGCTCGCGCCGCTCGCCGAATCGACGAAGCGCGGCGTCGGAATTTCGAACAGCCCGGCAAGATTGAGCGTCAGCGCGACGACGAGCATCAGCAGCACCACGATCGTCGCCGGGTTCTGCAACTGAAAGGCCCAGCCAACCGCCGCACCGCCTGCACGCAGCGCCAGGATGGTTGCGCCCAACCCCAGGATGACGGTGAGCACGCCAGCGGTATAGGCCAGCGCCTCGCCGCGCGCTTCGCGTTCGTTGACCGAACCCTTGGCAAGGCTGAGCGCCTTCAGGCTCAGAATCGGAAACACGCAGGGCATGATGTTGAGGATCAACCCACCCAAAATGGCTCCACCGAGCGCGATCAGCGTCGCAAACAGCACGCCTTCCGGCACGCCGGGCGCAGTGCCATCCTTTGCGGCGGGCGCAACCGTGCCGGGGGTTGCCGACACCATCAGCCCCTTTGCGTCGCCGATCCGCAAGACGCCTTCCACTGGCCCGCTGGCGGTGCCCGCCCCGGTTTCAATGACCAGGCGATCGCCATCGCGCACGACCTGTTGCGGCGCGGCATAGTTTACCGCCCCTGCCGTCACCGGAAAGAAATAGGCCTTGGTCAGCGGGGTCGCGGCAGGATAAGGCACCTCAATCCGCACCGATTTGCCATCCACCTGATAGCGCGCGCCCATGCCGATCGGCTTGGGCAGCGCCTGGCGGAAACCGTCAAACTGCGCGCGCGCCGCAGGCGTTACCGCGCCGTCGCCAATAACGAGATTGACTGACAAATCGGCCGATTCGGGGACGCAGATTTCTTCGGTGCAAACGAGATAATTGGAACGCAGCTTGATTGGCAGCGCCGTGCCCGGCGCGAGCCCCGCCGGAATCTGCAGCGTGACCAGCAACGTGTAATGTTGTTCGAACACATAGTTCATCAGATCAGCGATGATCAGCGTCGTCGGCACGGGATAGAGCGTGGCACCGGCCGTAATCCCAGCAGGCAAGGTCCAATCGAATTTGGCGGGAAAGCCGGCATCGCCCGGATTTTGCCAATAGCCATGCCAGCCGCGCTGCGGCGTGACGTCATAGGCCAGCGTCACCGTGCTGCCTGCCGCAGGGGTCATGCTTTCGGCGATGAGCGTCGTCGCGAGATGCGGCCCCTTTGAATAGGGATCGGGCGCCTGCGCCATTGCTGGCGCGACACCGGCGAGCCACAGCAACATCGTCACGATAACGAAACCCAATGCGCGCATGCGGCAATCCTTGTTTTCAGGCCCGGTCCCGGCGCATAGCCGAAACTCTGGGCGCGGTGCACCCGATCGGGAGAGACTTGATGAAAAGAGTTGCCACGTTATTCGCAAGCGCGCTCGCTTTGGTTACGACCAATGCAGCAGCGCAAGACAGCAACGCACCGGTCAGCGCAGCAGCAGCACCAGCGGCCACCCCCGCAAAGGCGCCGCCCAAGCTGATCGTGACGATTTCGGTCGATCAATTTTCTGCTGACCTTTTTGCTGAATATCGTAACCATTTCACCGGCGGCTTCAAACGGCTGCTCGACGGGGCGGTTTTCCCATCCGGCTATCAAAGCCATGCCGCGACCGAAACCTGCCCCGGCCATTCGACGATCCTTACCGGCATGCGCCCAGCGCGCAGTGGCATCATCGCCAATAGCTGGGTTGACCTGAAAACCGCCCGCGCCGACAAATCCGTCTATTGCGCGGAGGATGAGAGCGTCCCCGGCAGCAATTCGATCGTCTATACCGTGTCCGACAAGCATCTGCTGGTCCCCACGCTTGGCGAACGTATGAAGGCCGCCAACCCGGCTACCCGCGTCGTCTCCGTCGCTGGCAAGGATCGCGCGGCCGTGATGATGGGCGGCCATCAGGTCGATGAGCTCTGGTGGTGGGACGGCAAGAAATTCGTCAGCTATGCCGGCCGCACAACGCCGCCGATCGTCCAGCAGGCCAATGATGCCGTCGCGGCACGGATCGCCCTCGCCCAGCCGGCAATGGCGATGACGGCCTTTTGTTCAACCCGCGACCGCGCCATCGATATTGGCGCGGGCAAGACCGTTGGCACTGGGCGTTTCGAGCGCAAGGAAGGCGACACCCGCGCCTTTCGTGCTTCGCCAGAAGCCGATGAAGCGCTGTTCGCCATGGCGGCAGGTCTGATCCGCGACATGAAGCTGGGCAAGGGTGCCGCGACTGACCTGATCGCCATCGGTGCCTCCGCGACCGATTATGTCGGCCACACCTATGGCACTGAGGGCAGCGAAATGTGCCTGCAGCTCACCCAACTCGACCAGACGATGGGCACTTTTTTCGCGGTGCTTGAATCGATGGGTATTGATTATCAGGTCGTGCTGACCGCCGATCATGGCGGCCATGATCTGCCCGAACGCAATGATCAGCACGCCATGGGCCAAGCGGCGCGGATCGATCCAGCGCTGAACCCCAAGGCGGTGGGTGACGCGGTAGCGGCAAAACTCGGCCTGACGGGTCAATTGCTCTATGGCGATCCGGTTGGCGATGTGTGGATCGACGCCAAATTGCCAAAGAAACAATATGATGCGGTGCTGGCCGAAGCGCTGACGCTGTACCGCGCCCACCCGCAAGTTGCGACCGCATTCAGCCGGGCGGAGATCATCGCTGCACCGCTCCCCTCTGGCCCTGCCGAGACCTGGACGTTGGTGCAGCGCGCCAAGGCGAGCTTTCACCCGGCGCGATCGGGCGACATCGTCATCGCCCTGAAACCGCGGATCACCCCGATCCCCGATCCGACCCGGGGCTATGTCGCAACCCACGGCTCATTCTGGGATTATGACCGGCGCGTCCCGATCCTGTTCTGGCGCAAGGGGATGGCGGGCTTTGAACAGCCTTTGGCCGTGGAGACCGTGGATATCGCCCCAACACTGGCCGCCACGATTGGCCTGAAGCTTGGCGCGCCGGAAATGGACGGCCGCTGCCTGGATCTGGATGCCAGTGCGGGGGACAGTTGCCGCTAGTCGCGGTCAGCGGCGCTCGAAAGCGCGCACCCCTGCACCCAGCGCATTTTGGCCCACCGCCAGCGTTTCATGGCTTACATCAGCGACAAACGCCGGGCTTTTGGTCTGGCCCGGCGCTAGGCTGGCGGTATTGCCTTCCACCCGCAGCCCGGCCGAGCGATATTTGCGCGCTTCAGCCGCGACGACGATGAACCCGGTCCAGTTTTCCTTATAGGCCCCCTGAACAAAGATATTGCGCGCGATCAGCCCGGTACCGCCTTCGGGCAGGTCGATCATGTAATTGGTTTTGCGCCCCTCGCTATCGTCAAAGCTGTTGTCGGTGATCGAGACGTTGGGCGCGCGCAGCTTGACATAATGCCCACCGCGCCCGCGCTCAAAGCGTGAGTGGGTGACGGTCACCTGCCCGCGCGTCGCGAGATAGATGCTGTGCGCGCAGTCGGGCGTCTCATCGCACTGGCCGAGCCCCGAAAAGGTCGATCGATCGATGCTGATCCGGCGCGGGCTATCCTGCGCGCCCAGGATGCCCTCCTGGCTATCGAGGAACATCGAATTCAGCACCGTCAGATCACCAATCTCGATCCGGATTCCAGCGCCATTGCCATCGCCGACGCGCATGTTGCGAAAGATGATGCCGTCGACAGTCGATCCCCCGCCACGCAGCACCAATGCTGCCTTGCCCTCACAGGTAACGCCGTCGAAAATGACGCTGCCCGGCTGTACCGCCTTGAAGGTGATATGCCCGGCCTGCTGGATCGCGCATTGGCGATAGGTGCCCGGTGCGATCAGGATCGTCGCATCCTGCCCCCGGATCGACATCAGCGCGTCGTCGAGTTGCGCAAAGCCCTGCCCGGTTTCCTGGACGGTGAAGGGTGCCGATGCCGACTGGGCAGTGACAGGCGCGGCGAGACCGAGGGCGATCAGGGGGAGGTAGTGACGCATGACGATCGATTCCTTTGCGGATTGAAATGCCCGCGCGCCACCGCGAGGTGAAGGCGAATTGAGGGTTAACCGACCGATGTACCGCGCCGGAACGATTGCACCGCCCGTTTACAACTTGCGGATTGCCGGCCCTTATCAATGCACTTGGCTGCGCGGCACTGATCGTGCGTAATGGGGCCCGGAAACCGCCCAGACCTGGCCATAATTCTCGGTCAGTCACCGGACTATGGCGCTGATAAGAGATGCGATATTTCCGGAGGATAGCCCCGCCGTTCTCGATATCTGGCGCGAGTTTGTCGCCAGTCCGAGCGTCAGCCTCGCCCATCAAAATAATCAGCTTGAATTCGACAATATACCGGGCAAATATGCGGCCCCAGATGGCTGCATTCTGTTGGCCGATAGGGACGGCCTCATCGACGGCTGCGTTTCGATCAAGCGGGTCGATGCCGAGATTTGCGAGATGAAGAGGCTATACGTCCGTCCGCGAGCGAGAGGCACCCGCCTTGGCTATGCCCTGATCGAGAGCGTAATCAGCGCGGCACGGGATCTGGGCTATGCAGAAATGCGGCTGGATGTGCTGGCGGAGTTTGTTCAGGCGCGACAGCTTTATGCGGCCTTTGGCTTCGTCGCGGCCGAGCCGATATCCTTCAACCCCATTCCCGGGACCGACTTTCTGGGCCTGCGCCTGAATTAGCAACCCACCAAGCGGGCAGACGGCGCCCCGCGCCCCGAAGGGGGCATGGGCTCAATCCAGGTTAGGTCGCAGCCACCGTTCCGCGGTCGCCAGGTCCACGCCACGTCGCACGGCATAGTCCTCCAGCTGGTCACGGCCTACCCGCGCGACGCCAAAATACTCCGCCTGCGGGTGCCCGAAGTAAAAGCCGCTGACCGCCGCCGTCGGCAACATCGCGAAGCTTTCGGTCAGCGAAATGCCGGTTGCGTGGTGCGCGTCGAGCAGTTTGAACAGCGTCGTCTTCAGGCTGTGCTCGGGGCAGGCCGGATAGCCAGGCGCAGGGCGGATGCCGCGATATTGCTCGCGGATCAGCGCTTCATTGGTCAGCTGCTCGTCGGGGGCATAGCCCCAGAGCTCCTTGCGGACATGCTGGTGCAGCGCTTCGGCAAAGGCTTCGGCCAGCCGATCAGCAAGCGCCTTGAGCAGAATGTCCGAATAATCGTCGATCGCTGCCTTGAAGCGCGCGAGATGCGGTTCGATGCCGTGGATGCTGACCGCAAAACCGCCGATCCAGTCGCCATCATGGCTAACGAAATCGGCCAGGCACATATTGGCCCGGCCTTCGCGCTTCTGGATCTGCTGGCGCAGGAACGGCAGGCGGACATGATCTTCGTTGTCGAGATGCAGGATAACATCGTCGCCCTCGCGCCGGCACGGCCACAAGCCAGCGACACCGCGGGCGTGCAGCCAGCCTTCAGCGATAATCTTGTCGAGCATCGCATTGGCATCGGCGAACAGGCTCGTTGCACTCTCGCCGACGACATTGTCGGTCAGGATCGCGGGATAATTGCCGGCCAGCTCCCAGGCGCGGAAAAAGGGCGTCCAGTCGATCAGCTGGCGCAGATGGTTTAGGTCCCAGTCGCGGAAGATATGGACGCCCGGCTGCTTGGGGTGCGGCGGCTTGAGCGCCATGTCTGCCTCAAACGCATTGTCGCGGGCGGTGGCAAGCGGCACCAGCTCGTTCTGCCCCTTATTGGCGCGGGCGACGCGGACGGCTTCATATTCGTCAGCCGTCTTCTGGACGAAATCGTCGCGGATGGTGTCGCTGACCAAAGTTGAGGCAACGCCGACCGCACGGCTGGCATCAAGCACATGCACGACCGGCCCATCATAGGCGGGCGCGATGCGCAGCGCGGTGTGGACTTTTGACGTTGTCGCGCCGCCGATCAGCAGCGGCATCGTCATGCCGGCGCGCTTCATCTCCTCAGCCACCGTCACCATCTCGTCAAGCGACGGGGTGATCAGGCCGCTCAGCCCGATCATGTCGGCATCATGGTCGTTGGCGGCCTTCAATATGTCCGTCCAGGGCACCATCACGCCCATATCGACCACGTCGAAGCCGTTGCACTGAAGAACGACGCCGACGATATTCTTGCCGATATCATGGACGTCGCCTTTCACGGTCGCCATGATGATCTTGCCCTTGCCGCGCGCGCCGGGCTCCTTTGCCGCTTCGATGAAGGGCAGCAGATGCGCGACCGCCTTCTTCATCACGCGCGCTGATTTCACGACCTGGGGCAGGAACATCTTGCCCGATCCGAACAAGTCGCCAACCACATTCATGCCGTCCATCAGCGGCCCCTCGATCACTTCAATGGGGCGGGCAAAGCCCTGGCGCGCTTCCTCGGTATCGTCGACGACATACATGTCGATGCCCTTGACGAGCGCGTGCTCGAGCCGCTTGTTGACCGCCCAGCCGCGCCATTCCTCAGCGGCTTTCTCGGCGACCGCATCAGTGCCGCGAAAGCTTTCCGCGAGTGTGATGAGATTGTCGGTCGCGTCGTCGCGCCGGTCCCAGATCACATCCTCGCACGCCTCGCGCAGCGCCGGGTTGATGTCGTCATAGATATCAAGCTGCCCGGCATTGACGATCGCCATGTCGAGCCCGGCGGGGATGGCGTGGTACAGGAACACGCTGTGCATCGCCCGGCGCACCGGCTCGTTGCCGCGGAACGAGAAGCTGAGATTGGATAGCCCGCCCGAGATATGGACGTGCGGGCAGCGCGCCTTGATCTCCGTACATGCCTCAATGAAGTCGATCGCATAGCGGCGATGCTCATCGATGCCGGTTGCCACGGCGAAAATATTGGGATCAAAGATGATATCTTCGGGCGGAAAGCCGATGCCGGTCAGCAGCTTGTAGGCTCGTTCGCAGATTTCGACTTTACGCTCTTTGGTATCGGCCTGGCCAACCTCGTCGAACGCCATCACGACCACGGCGGCGCCGTACGCCATCACCTTGCGCGCCTGGTCGAGGAACTGCGCCTCGCCTTCTTTCATGCTGATCGAATTGACGATCGGCTTGCCCGAGACGCATTTTAGCCCCGCCTCGATCACCGACCATTTCGAGCTGTCGATCATGAACGGGATGCGCGCAATATCGGGTTCGGCGGCGATCAGCTTCAGGAAGGTCGTCATGGCGTGGTGCGCGTCGAGCAGCCCCTCATCCATGTTGACGTCGAGCACCTGCGCGCCATTTTCGACCTGCTGGCGCGCGACCTCGACAGCGCGCGTGTAATCGCCCGCCATGATCAGCTTTTTGAAGGCCGCCGAGCCGGTGACATTGGTGCGTTCACCGATATTGACGAAATTGGTGGAGGAGGTGGTCATGAAACTATCTTCCCCCCTCCCGCTTGCGGGAGGGGCCGGGGGTGGGAACGATTGGGCATCGAGCGCAGCGCTGGGGGCAATGCCCACCCCCAGCCCCTCCCGCAAGCGGGAGGGGAGTCCAAATCAAGCCGCCATCGTCATCGGCTCCAGCCCGGCAAGCCGGGTGAATACCGGCGGGACCGGCACCGCACGCCCAGGCAAACCCGCAACGGCATCCGCCATCGCCTTGATATGCGCAGGCGTCGATCCGCAGCAGCCGCCCAGGATATTCACCTGCCCAGCCTCCGCCCATTCCTTGACCAGCCCCGCCGTTGTCGGCGGTTCCTCGTCATAGGCGCCAAGCTCGTTGGGCAGCCCAGCATTTGGATAAATCATGATCAACGTATCGGCGATCGCGCTGAGCGTCTTCACATGCGGGCGCAGCTGTTCTGCGCCAAACGAGCAGTTGAGCCCGATCGTCAGCGGCCGCGCATGCCGCACCGCATGCCAGAACGCCTCAACCGTATGGCCCGAAAGATTGCGCCCCGACAGATCGGTCAGCGTCATCGACAGCATCATCGGCACTTCACGACCAAGCACCTCGCTCGCCTCGATCACCGCCATAATCCCTGCCTTGGCATTGAGCGTGTCGAACACGGTTTCGATCAGGATAAAATCTACCCCGCCTTCAACCAGTGCCAGGACTTGCTCCAGATAAACGTCCTTCAGATAATCGAAATCAATCTCACGAAAACCCGGGTCGTTGACGTCGGGGCTGAGCGACAAGGTCTTATTGGTCGGCCCAATGGCGCCGGCCACGAAACGCGGGCGGCCATCTTCAGCGGCATATTCATCGGCACAACGCCGGGCGATTCGCGCCGACGCGATGTTGATCTCGCGCACCAGATGTTCCGCCGCATAATCGGCCTGGCTGATCAGATTGGCCGAAAAGGTGTTGGTCGAGACGATGTCCGAGCCCGCCTCAAGATATTCGCGCGTGATCGTCTCCGGCACCTCCGGCTTGGTGAGCGCAAGGATATCGTTGTTACCCTTCTGATCCTTGGCGAGCTTCAGGTCGCCAGCATAATCGGCTTCGACCAGCTTCCAGTTCTGGATTTCGGTGCCGAACGCGCCATCGGTCAACAAAATGCGCTCGGCGGCGGCGGCGAGGAGTTTAGTGCGTGCAGACATTTCGTTTTCCTTCTTAAGCCCCTCCCCTTCAGGGGAGGGGTAGGGGGTGGGGGCTGTCAGTCTCACCGAGCCCGCGCTTGGGGATGGTCCCCACCCCAACCCCTCCCCTGAAGGGGAGGGGCTTAAATCATTCAAGCTGCTGCCGCCCTATCGCCAACCCGCGCCCGCAACCCCAACAGGTGACAGATCGCAAAGCTTAGTTCGGCGCGATTGAGCGTGTAGAAATGCAAGTCACGCACCCCGCCGGCGTACAACTTGCGGCACAATTCCGCAGCAAGCGTGGCGGCAATCAACTGGCGACTGGTGGGATGATCATCCAGCCCGTCGAACAACCGTCCAAGCCAAGCGGGAACTGCCGTGCCACACATTGCCGACATCCGGACAATACTGGCAAAATTGGTCACGGGCATGATGCCGGGTACCATTTCCGCGCTGATTCCCGCCGCAGACAAACGGTCACGGAAGCGGAAAAATGTTTCGGGTTCGAAAAAAAACTGCGTGATCCCGCGCGTCGCGCCAGCATCAAGCTTGCGCTTCAGATTATCCAGATCATCAGCGGAATCGCGCGAATCCGGGTGGTTTTCGGGATAGGCCGCGACCGAAATCTCAAACGGGTGCAGCCGCTTTAGCCCAGCGACCAGATCAGCGGCATTGGTATAGCCTTGCGGGTGCGGCACAAAGCCGGTTGTCCCTGGTGCATCGCCGCGCAACGCGACGATGTGGCGGATGCCCGCTTGCCAATAGGCATCGGCAATCGCATCAATTTCGTCGCGGCTCGCCTCGACACAGGTCAGATGTGCCGCCGCGCCCATCGAAGTATCGCGCTGGATGCGCGCGACCGTGGCGTGCGTGCGCTCGCGCGTTGATCCACCAGCGCCATAGGTGACCGAGACAAAGCGCGGGCCAAAGGGCTCAAGCGTCTTCACCGTTTCCCACAGCGCCTCTTCCATCTTCTCGGTCTTGGGCGGGAAGAATTCGAAGGACACATTCGCATCCCCTGCCAGATCAGCGAACAATGGTGCCTCAAGCGCGCGGCGCGCCTCTTCGAGTTGCGAAACCGAAATCGTCATGCCGCCATCACCTGCTTTAGTAGATCGCCGGTCTTGCGACCGAGCCATAGTTTCACGGTCAGCGCGCCGCCCTCCAGCGTTTCGATCTGCACCGGGGCAAGACCAGCCAGTTCGAACCAACCGATCATCTGTTCATCAGAAAAGCCGAGCCGGGTATGCGCATCTCGCGCGCGCAACTCTTCGCGATCATGCGGCGCGAAATCGACGATAAGCAACCGCCCGCCGGCACTCAGCACCCGGGCGGCTTCTGCAATTGCCGCGCCCGGCTGCTGCGCGAAATGCAACACATGATGCAGGATCGCCGCATCGGCCTGTCCATCGGCCAGCGGCAGGGCATAAAGATCGGCCTGGCGCAGCTCGGCGCGATCCAGCCCGCGCTCAGCGAGTTTGGCGCGCGCAAGCCGCAGCATTTCCGACGAGCGATCAATCCCCAGCGCATGATCGGCTTGGGGCGCGAACAATTCCAGCATCCTGCCCGTACCCGTGCCGATGTCGATCAACTGCCCGATCGTCGCATCGCCCAGTACGCGCTTCATCGCGGCTTCAACCTCGCTCTCGGCAATATGCAGTGATCTGATCGCATCCCACTCACCGGCATTCGCTTCAAACCAGGCATTGGCTGCCGCTGCGCGATCGGCGCGCACCGCCGCTAGGCGGGCCGCATCGGCAACCGCCCAATGATCCGACTCGCGCCCAGCCCAGCTGTCGAACGCGGCCAGCACCGGCGCAACTAGGGCCCGATCGCCGAGCGCCAGAAACACCCAGCTGCCCTCCTTGCGCCGTTCGGCCAGCCCGGCATCACATAATATCTTTACGTGGCGGGACACCCGCGGCTGGCTTTGTCCCAGGACCTGCGCCAGTTCGCCGACCGACAGCTCCATCGATTGGAGCAAGGCCATGATCCGCAGCCGCGTCGCATCGGCAAGGGCACGAAAAATGTCGAGGGCAAGCGTCATCGTCCATAAGATATAAAGATATCTTTATATGTCGTCAATGAGCTGAGCATGTCCAATTTCAGCTACTTGGTGACAATGCGTTGCAATTGCGCGGCGATGGGCCCTCAGATAGGTCTGATGCGTTAGCGCGGCGCTTACACCGAACGAGAAGGATGAAATCATGCGACCAATGATCTCCCTGGCCCTAATCGCGGTTTCTGCCATCGGTCTTTCTGCCTGTTCACCCAAGGCACAAAACGAAACGGCAGAAGCCGCCGATGCGATTACTGCAGACGCTAATGCGACGATGATCGAAGCCGCCAAGGATACCGATGCTGCCAGCGACCGGGCCTTTGGTGCTGCCGAAAACGCAATGGATCGCGGCGCCGAGAAAATCGGTAATATTGCCGATGCCGCCAACGGCGAAATCGACGAATAATGGCCGCCTTCGCCTCGCTTCACCTTGCGCCCCGCTATTATGGCGCGCTTGCCCTGGCGCTGTTGGTCGCCAGTTGTGGCGCGCCGGCAACGGACCCGAGCGGGGCTTCTCCCAGTGAGGCACGCCAGCTAAACGAGGCAGCGGCCATGCTCGACAATGATAGCGTTTCGGCCAATGCGATCGCCGACCCAGCGAACAATCAGGAATGACCATGCCCCAGTTATGCCAACTCGGCAGCACCGATCTGCACATCGCGCCGCTGGTGCTGGGCGGGAATGTCTTTGGGTGGACCGCCGACAAGGCGACCAGCTTTGCCATCCTTGACGCCTTTGTCGACGGAGGCGGCACGATGATCGATACCGCTGATGTCTATTCGGCCTGGGTACCGGGCCATGTCGGCGGCGAATCAGAAACGGTGATCGGTGAATGGCTCGCGACGAGCGGCAAGCGCGATCGCGTGCAGATCGCCACCAAGGTTGGCATGCTGCCCGGTGCGGGGGGCACGAAGCTTGCCCCCGCCCGGATTGCAGCAGCCTGTGACGCCTCGCTCAAGCGGCTCGGCATCGAAACGATCGATCTTTATTTCGCGCATCAGGACGATGAGGATGTCCCGCAAGAGGCCGCGCTGGCCGCGTTCGGCACATTGGCTGATGCCGGCAAAATCCGCGTCGTCGGCGCATCCAACTTTCACGCCGCGCGGCTGAAATCAGCGCTTGATCTCGCTATCGCCCACGGTCTGCCGCATTATCACGTGCTCCAGCCCGAATATAATCTCGTCAGCCGCGACAAGTTCGAAGGCGAGTTGCAGGACCTCTGTGTGACCCATAATATCGGCGTTGTGCCCTATTATGGCCTCGCCTCGGGCTTCCTCACCGGCAAATATCGCCGCAGCGCCGATCTGTCGAAAAGCGTTCGCGGTGGGCGGATGGCTGCCATGCTTGAGCACAAAATGGGCGTGCTGGCGGCGATGGATACGGTTGCCGAGGAAACCGGCGCGACGCTGGCCCAAATCGCGCTGGCCTGGTTAGCCGCTCAGCCCGGCGTCACCGCCCCGATTGCCAGCGCCACCAGCGTCGCACAGATGGAGGAGCTGATTGGCGCGATGGCGGTAAAACTAAACCCAGACCAGCTGGAGCGGCTGACCAGCGCTGGTGCTTGATCAAAAGGACGGCACGGCGCCAGCCTTAGCCGACGAACGCGCGCTCCAGCACGAAAGTGCCCGGGCCTGACATCGCGCCCTCCACAAAACCAAGCCCTTCGAGAATCGATGCGGTTTCCTTGATCATCGCCATCGATCCGCACAGCATCACGCGATCGGTTTCGGGGTCGAGCTTGTAGCTGCCGTCGCGGATGCGATCGGTGATGCGACGGTGATCCTGGCCCGCTTCGGTATTGCGGGTCGCGACCCAGTCATAATGAAACTTGGTTGCCGCTTCATCGGCAACCAGCGGATCATCAGCCAGCTTGCTCGACAGCAGATCGAAATAGGCCAGATCATCCTTGTTGCGGACGGTGTGCTGCACGGTGACGCTATCGAAACGGTCATAGACATCGGGGTCACGCGCCAGGCTCAGCCAGGGCGCCAGGCCGGTGCCGGTACCGATCATGTGGAGGTTCTTGCCGGGCAACAGGGCATCCAACACCAAACTGCCAACGGGCTTGGCGGCAAGCAAAAGATCGTCGCCCGCCTTGATATGCTGCAGCCGCGACGTCAGTGGGCCATCCTGCACGATGATGCTCAAAAATTCGAGCTCCTCGGCATAATGCGGGGAGGCCATCGAATAAGCACGGAGCAACGGCTTGCCATTAACGGGCAGCCCCAACATCACGAACTGGCCGCTCTGGAAACGGAAACTGGACGGCCGACTGACGGCGAACGAGAACAGGCTGTCATTCCACTGACGCACCCACAACACTTTTTCCACGCTATGATTCATGCCGTCCTCAGTACCGATCGTTGGTTGGCGGGCCTTACAGCTACACCGTACCCCAAAGTCCAGCATTTGTTGCTATGCGGCATAGTAGCTTGGATATCAGTCGCCCGCAAAACTGATTGGCGAAAGGCGACGCTCCGTCTCATTGACGATCAGCGCGCGCCCCGCGGGCGGTGCCGACCGTTGCGGACAATCGACGCGCAGGCAGGCGCGGCAGCCAAGCCCGATTGGGGTCGCATCCCCGGCCAGATCGACCCCGCGCGCTACCGCTAATGCACCGGCCAGGCTGGCCTCTACCCCCAGCCCAACCGCAAACTCGGCACCCGTTGCGCCATAGCGACGCCCCTGCGGCGTCACCGTACGCGCCATCGTCAGCCAACGGCCACCATCCTGCACCTCAACGAGTTGGACGGTCAGTGACCCCGGCCGTTCAAAGGCGTGGTGCAGCCGCCACAACGGGCAACGCCCATCAGCTTCGACCAAGGCGGCACTGCTTGCACCCGAAAAGCGTTTCGACGCCTGGCCGGCGCGGTCAATCCGGATCATGAAAAAAGGCAGACCACGCGCGCCAACCCGCTGCAACGTCGTCAATCGGTGCGCCACTTGCTCGAACCCCGCCCCAAAACGGCGCTGCAATAATTCGATATCATAGCCCGTCGCCTCGCAGGCGCGCAGAAAGCGAGCATAGGGCATCATCACCGCAGCAGCGAAATAGCTGCACAAATGGCGGCGATGGAGATGTTCAGCGGCACGATCGGTAAAGCCTGCCCCCGCGATCAGGGCATCGATTTCGGCGCGCGCCTCGATTTGGGCGAGCTGAAACAGAACCGCAAAGGCGCGAGAAGCCGGGTCGAGCAGTTCAGACAGCTGCAATTGTCGAGCATGGAGATCAAGCCGACGCAGCATATCGGGCATTACTTCCACCGGGAGCACCCGCAAGGATAATTGGTGTTTGATCCGCAGCCGATCCGCGACCGCCCCGTAGAGATCGCCCGCGCCGAGCCGCATTTCGTCTGCAAGCCGTTCAGCGGCAGCGTCGAGATCGGGAAAGTGATTGCGCCAATGATCAATCTCTCGCCGCACCTGCGCGACCGGATCGAGCCCCTCCACCAGCGCACCGCCGCCAGCACCAATCCGATCGAAAGCGCGCGCAAAGGCCTCCGCACCGCCGGGTGCGCCGGCCAGCCATTCTTCCACCTCGTTGCGATCAATATCGAGATCGGCAAACATCGGATCGGCAAGCCGACGGCGAATGCCCGCTTCGCCCCCGCCCGGTTCAGCCGCGGCGAGCGCGCGCGGATCAAAATCGAAGCATTCAGCGAGTTTGACAAGCAATTGCGCGGATAATGGCCGTTGATTGCGTTCGACCAGATTAAGATAGCTTGGCGAAATCGCCAGCGTTTCGGCCATCGCTGCCTGGGTCAGCGCGGCATGGCGCCGTAAGCGACGGACAGCATGGCCAGCGAGAAGTTTGCGATCGGCCATGCCATCCCTCATCTGCCGCACACCACACCGGGTTGGATCGGGCAATGAGCTTGTAAAGGATTTACAACCTTGGGGTCAACGCGACAAGGCGATGACCATCACTGCAGCGGCACCAGTTCGATCACATCCAGGATCGATTCAAATTGTGGACGGGGAAGGACCAGACGCCAGCGCTTCTCCCCCACGCGTTCAAAATAGCCCGCAAGGTTGCGCACGTCATCGCGATCATAGTCCATCGCGCGCTTTTCATCGGCCAGGCTGAGCGTGC
Organism: Sphingomonas sp. 28-62-20; assembly: GCF_002281505.1. Taxonomy (NCBI): domain Bacteria; kingdom Pseudomonadati; phylum Pseudomonadota; class Alphaproteobacteria; order Sphingomonadales; family Sphingomonadaceae; genus Sphingomonas; species Sphingomonas sp. 28-62-20. The sequence goes on along the minus strand of NZ_NCGH01000014.1, from coordinate 34,752 downwards.
CGAGAAACACCGCGCGGCTTGGGCTGTCGGGATAAATAGTGCCCGACTGGCGCTGTGTACCGGTAATCTTGTAAAATTTCGACACGCCGCCATTGGTTTCGATCCGGCAACGATCATCGGGATAACGCGTAAATTCCGCCATCGCTGTGCCATTGCCCCCAAGTTTGAAGACGCGGCAGCGATAGTCGCCAGCGGGCGGCACCCCATCAAGCAACGCATGATCCGGATCGAACAGCGCCCCCTGGGCAGCAAGCTCGGCAGCGTCACTGCCCCGGATGCGATCAAGCGCTGCCATCCAGGCGTCCCGCCAATCGCGCAGGCGTTCCCGATCGGGCTGGGTGGCAACGGCGCGCCAATTGGCAGTTGCTACAGGCACGCCGGCTTCAACCCGCGCTGAATGACCACCACAGGCGGCAAGCGCGGCCATCAGTACAATAGTGCTGAGGAATTTTGCCGTCATCATCCGCGAAACGCCCTGTACCCTGCTTGATGCGCACCTAATCACGTGGCGCGGCGCTTGCCAAGCAGCGCGGATCAAGCCGCGGTCCAACCGCCATCGACCGACAGATTGGCACCGGTAATCGCCTTTGCCTCATCGCGACACAGGTAGAGCGCGAGCGCAGCGACCTGTTCTGACGTTACAAATTCCTTGGTCGGTTGCGCTTCAAGCAGCACATCGTTGATGACCTGTTCACGCGTGAGCCCGCGCGTGGCCATCGTATCGGGGATCTGCTTTTCGACCAGCGGGGTCCAGACATACCCCGGGCTGATCGCATTGACGGTGATGCCGTGCGTCGCGACTTCGAGCGCGATGGTCTTGGTGAGCCCGGCAAGGCCATGCTTGGCCATCACATAGGCCGATTTATTGGGGCTAGCGACGAGCGAATGCGCCGAGGCGGTCGAGATAATCCGCCCCCAGCCCGCTGCCTTCATATGCGGCACGGCGGCACGCATCAGATACCAGGCCGATGTCAGGTTGATCTTCAGGATAGCTTCAAACTTGTCGGCCGGAAAATCCTCGATCGGCGCGACATGCTGGATACCGGCATTGTTGACGATGATGTCGGGACCACCCAATTCGGCATGGCACCGCGCGACCATCGCGGCAATCGCGTCGGGATCGGTCATGTCGGCGGCATCATATAGCGCCTTGGCTCCACTGGTCGCGGCCAGAGCAGCGCGTTCCTTTTCAATATCGGCCGCATCGCCGAATCCATTGATCATCACGCTGGCGCCCTCGGCCGCGAACGCCTTGGCATAAGCCAGCCCGATCCCCGACGTAGAGCCTGTGACAATCGCCGTCTTACCGATCAGGAACATGGGAAATTTCTCCGCTTAGCAATCAAGTTCAGGGCCGGAACGCTTCAATCCCCGTTTCGGGCACAAATCAAACGCCGCGCTTTTGCCCGTCAGGATGTTTTCGGTGACCAGCTGGGCATTGCTCATTGCCTGATTGATCGACGCAAGACCGGCATGCCAATGTTCGTGCATCGTCCGCGCTGAAAATTCGAAATCGCGTGATCCGCCTTCCCAGGCATTGGCGGTGTAGATCAGCTGAACAAGGTTGACCGGTTGTTCCGCCGCCGCCGCCGCGAGCGCCAGCACATCAGCATCGTCCTGAAGATTGGCTGGCAGCTTGGCCAGCAACCGGCGGATCACCTCGCGTTCCTGGCGTAGCTTCATCACCTGATCGGAAACGGCGCGGGTGCGGCTGGAAAAACGAATTTCCTTTTCGCGCGCCATCACGTCCATGATCGTGCGTGGGGCCTCTGTCGCCGCCGAAAACAGATCGACCTGAAACACCAGCATGGCGTGTCGCTGATTATCGAGCACATGGCTGAGCGGGGTGTTGGACACCAAGCCGCCGTCCCACCACAGGCTGCCGTCTATTTCTACCGGTGGCAGACCCGGCGGCAAGGCGCCTGATGCCATGATGTGGCGCGCATCGAGCCGTTCAGTCGTGCTGTCAAAATAGCGAAAATTGCCGCTAATGACATCGACCGCGCCAACCGACAGCCGGACGGGCCCATCATTCACCAGATCCCAATCAATCAGCGAATCGAGCGTCGCTTTGAGCGGTGCGCTGTCATAATAGCTGAGCGCCCCAGCGCTGCCCGGCGCGGCAAAATTGGGCGGCACCAGTCGCGGCGTAAAAAAGCCTGGCACGCCCGTGGCCAGCACCATCCCCGCTGACCATTCATGAACGAATTCGCGCACCATATCATTGGGAAAGATCGGGAAGCTCGGCAAGCTGCTCGTCATCTTGTCCCAAAAGGCGCGCAGCCGTTCGACTCGGCGTTCGGGCGGATTACCAGCAACAATCGCCGCGTTGATCGCGCCGATCGAAATCCCGGCGACCCAATCAATCTCTATGCCTTCGTCCAGCATCCCTTCGATGACGCCGGCCTGATAACTGCCCAGCGCGCCGCCGCCCTGCAGCACCAGCGCTACCGTATCCGGCAGCGTCATCGTGGCGGCATGCCGCATCTGCCTGTCGATTGTTGGTTCCTGATCAGCCATGCGCAAATCCATGAGCGCCTTCGTGCCAGCAATCAACGACACTTTGGTGAAATGCAGCTGTCGCTTGCAACGACTGGCGGCTTTCCGCATTCTGAGAGCGTTATGCGCACTGCATTCATAGGATAGGGCACCGCCAATGCGGCTCGACGATTTCGATCCCAATATTGATGTCGAAGACCAGGGCAATCGCGGTGGCGGTTTTGGCGGCGGCGGCGGGGGCGGCGGGGGCGGCGGGATGCTGCTGGGGCTGCTCCCCTTTGTCTTCAGCCGTTTTGGCTGTGGCGGGGTCGCGGTACTGCTAGCGGTGGTGTTCTTCATGGGCGGTGGGCTGCCGCTGCTGTCAGGTGGCGGCAACGCCCCAGTCAGCCAGATAGGGCAAACCCCAGGCGGTAGCGGTGCAGCCACCAGCAGCACAGGCAGCGCCGCATCAGTCGCTTGCCGGGCGAATCCTGATCGATTGAACGCGTGCAATGCCTTTAGCTCAGCCAACAAGACCTGGGTGGCGTTGTTCCAACAGGCAGGTCGCCCCTATCGCGCGCCGGGCTTGCGGTTTTTCACGGGCAATGGAGAATCGGGCTGCGGTGCAGCGCAAGCGGCGATGGGGCCATTTTACTGCCCGAGCGATTCGCGCGTCTATCTCGACGCCAGCTTTTTTGACGAGCTCGCCACGCGATTTGGCGCAAAGGGCGATTTCGCACAGGATTATGTGATCGCGCATGAATTCGGCCATCATATCCAGAATTTGCTCGGCACGTCCGATCAAGTGCAGCGCGCCCAATCCCGCGCCAGCCCGACGGAGGGGAACGCCCTTTCCGTGCGGCTCGAACTCCAGGCGGATTGCTATGCGGGCGTGTGGGGGGCGGCCAATCGCGATCGGCTGGAGCCCGGCGATATCGAGGAAGGGCTGACGGCGGCGCAAGCAATCGGCGACGATACGTTGCAACGCGAAGCACAGGGCCGGGTGGTGCCCGACAGTTTCACCCATGGCAGTTCGGCCGATCGGATGAAATGGCTGAAGCGTGGGCTCGACAGCGGCGATCCTGGGCAGTGCGATACGTTGAGCGGGGCGATTTGAGCGACGCCCTTGTTGCCCCTGCCTTGATCGAAACTTTTGCGCAGGGCTGGGCGCAACTGCGTGGCCTGCCTCCGCCCGAGCGTATCGGCACCGCGCTGATGATTGAGACCGGGCAGCCGAGCGAACAGCGGCGCTATATTTTCCCCGAACCTCCAGGCGACATTTCCGCGCGCGCGGCGATCATCGATCAGCCGTTGATTCTGCTCAAGGCCGCGATCGATCCAGACGCAATGGCTGCATTGCTGGCGCCCGGCTGGCATGTCGAGCAAACCGGCACGACGATGACCACCGACTGTCTGCCTGTCACAGAGCCCGTCCTGTCGGCTGGCCTGACGCTCGACAGCGCCTGGCAAGGGCCGGTTTTTGCTGTCCACATCCGCGATTCAAACGGCAGCGAAGCCGGACGCGGGCGGATGACGCTAATCAATGGCTGGGCGCAGCATGATTCGATCGCCGTCGCTGCGCCTTATCAACGGCGCGGCTTGGGCACGGCCGTGATGATGGCGCTGGGGCGTGAAGCCCGCGCCCGTGGCGTCGATCAGGGCCTGCTCAACGCCACCGTCGCCGGCCGCGCGCTTTACCAGCAACTGGGCTGGATCGCGCGCGCACCTTGGACGACCGCGCAGATCAGGGCGTGATCAGAGCTTGACGAGCATCTTGCCGGTATTGCCACCGGTGAACAGGCCAAGAAACGCATCGGGTGTGCTGGCCAGCCCTTCATGGATGGTTTCCTGCCGGGTCAGCTTGCCGGTCTGAAGCATGCCGGCCATGTCAGCATAGAACTCACTCGCCCGCGCCATATAATCGCTGACGATAAAGCCCTGGATGCGGATGCGTGCGCCGATGATCCGCGCGGCATAGCGCAATTCAGTCGCCGCGCCGCTGTTATAGACATCGATCATCCCGCAAATCGCAAAGCGGGCGCGCTCATTCGCCACTGCCAGCGCGGCATCGAGATGCTCGCCGCCGACATTGTCGAAATAAACGTCAATGCCCTTGGGGGCGGCAGCCATCAGCTTCTTCACCAGGCTGCCGTCGGTCTTATAGTCGATGACATGATCAGCGCCGAGCGAGGAGACCAGCGCGCGTTTGTCAGCGCCACCAGCAGTGCCGATAACAGTCATGCCCTTGGCCTTGGCGATCTGAACCACCGTTGAGCCGACCGCACCGGCGGCGGCAGAAACGAACACGGTATCGCCCGCCTTGGCGCTCGCAACTTCGAGCAAGCCGAAATAGGCGGTCATGCCCGGCATGCCGAGCTGGCCGAGAAACGCCTGCGGATCGACGCCGAGATCGGGCAGTTTCTGCACCTGCGCGGCGGGCAGCACCGCCTCGTCGCGCCAGCCCGCCATGTGCAGCACCATATCGCCCACCGCCAGGCCATCAGCCTTGCTCTCAACGACTTCGCCAACCGCGCCGCCCTGCATCGGCTCCCCCAGCACGAATGGCGGGGTGTAGCTTTTCACATCGTTCATCCGGCCACGCATATAGGGATCAACCGACAGCCAGCGATTAGCGATGCGGACCATCCCCGCCTCCACTGCCGGGGTCGCGATATTGGCCATCGCGAAGTTATCGTGCGTCGGCATGCCCTGGGGGCGTGATTTCAGCGTCCATGCATGGGCCATAATGCTCTCCTGTCGGTTGTTTTTCGAAGGCCGGGTATGCGCATTACGTCGCAAAAAGCAACCGGTCTTGGCACCCACCAAGCCGCCCCGATCATGTTGCATCACCCTGACGGTATCGTTATGGCGAGCGCCTGCTGGCCGTTTGGCCAGACCGGACGGGGCCGTAGCTCAGATGGGAGAGCGCTGCAATCGCACTGCAGAGGTCAGGGGTTCGATTCCCCTCGGCTCCACCAGCCCATTTTTAATATTTACTCAATGATTTAAGCGATTTTGTGCGGCCATTCTATGTGCATGTGACCGGGCAGCAATTGGCGCGTGGTCATCCCGCAAAGGGCATAGGACATGCGGCGCTACTGCACTAGGATGCTGCCATGCTCAATGAAACCGCCGCATCCCCGTCCGACGCCCCCTCAGCCAATCCCAACGCCATTCCGGCGGCCACGTTGGTCCTGTTCAGGGAGAGCGAATCCGGGCCTCCCGAATTGCTGATCGTCGAACGGGCGCGGGCGATGGTGTTTGCCGGCGGAGCGCTGGTTTTTCCCGGCGGGCGGGTTGATCCCGAAGACTATGCCCTCGCGGCAATCTATGCCGGTGATGACGCCCATGGCGCCGCGCGGATCGCGGCGATTCGCGAAACGATCGAGGAGGCCGGGATCGCCGTTGGCCTATCGCCGCAGCCAGATATCGCCCAGCTTGCCACGATCCGCGCCGGGCTGCACGCGGGCAAGCCCTTTGGAGCGTTGCTGCACGACCACGCGCTAACGCTCGATCTGGCAGCTTTGGTACCTTTTGCGCGGTGGTTGCCGGCGCATGCGCATATGCGGATTTTCGATACGGTGTTCTTTCTGGCGGCGCTGCCCGCTAATGCGCCCGAACCGATCGTTGATGCGACCGAAAACACCCGTGTTTTCTGGATGAGTGCGCAAAATGTGATCGATGAGGCCGATGCCGGGCGCGCGACGATTATCTTTCCGACCCGGCGCAATCTGGAGCGGCTTGCCCAGTTTGGCAGCTTTGCCGAGGCCCGTGATCATGCCCGGGCGATGCCGCTGCGTACCGTGACGCCGTGGACGGAGGAGCGCGGCGACGGCACCTATCTGTGCATTCCCGACGATCTTGGCTATCCCATCACCGCCGAGGCGATGGACAGCGCCATGCGCGGCTGACCCGCCCCCTGCCCGACCCGGTCAGTTTGGCAGCGCGGCGCTATCCACCTTTTCGACCCAATGCGGGAAGAAGGACGGTTGGCGATTCGACCAGCCCGAGGCGGTTGCGGCGGCTTCGCTGATCGATTGCAGCAGCTGGCGGCGCAGTTCGGGATGGAGATGCGGCAGCGCGGCGGCGGCGCAAAAAGCGCCCGGCAGCCAGGGGCGGATCTGCGCACCGACCAAGCGTTCATAGAGGAAGCGGTAGCAGGCAAAGCTGGTCAACCGGCCCTGCCCCAAATCAAAGGCACTGACGACGACGAGCGGCCCCAGAAACTGTTCGACCGATTCGAGCCCGCTATCATCCGGGATCATTGCGCGGATATCAGGCAGGCGATCATAGAGCCGCGACTGCGCCCGGATGCTGGCTGCCTCCACCACGTCACGCGACCAGCGTTCAAGCGCATCGTCACGATCAAGCCCGACATCAAGCGAGCGCCGGACATAGCGTTGGGTCGCCGCGCTGAACCCGGCAAACTCCTTCATTTCGGCCAATGCCATGGCACCGGCGGCTGGCTTCATCCGTGCACTCATCGTTCCATCCTGCCTCGCTCGATTCACCCAATCCCAACATGCGCCAACATGGTTAACAGATTCCTTAACGACAACACCGTAATGTCACCGAAGCGCAATCATCTGCAATAAAATGACGCAATGCAACAAAATGATGTTTTATTGCTGCACTGGCTGGCGAGCGCGCCCGGCAGCCCTAAAGCGCGCGAACCAGGACATGTTGCTGGTTGATCTGGGTGCGACCGAAGACCGTCATGAACGCGATATCGGTGGCATCGCGGCCAACCGCGACCCGGGCGATATCGCGCACATCAGCCATGCCGGTTGGATCAAGCAGATGCCAGCCGTCTGCCAGCCACACTTCGCACACTGCGTGGAAATCCTGCGGTTCGACGCCTGGCGCATAGGCCGACACGCAGCGCGCCGGGATGCCACTGGCGCGGGCCAGCGCGCAGAGCAGATGGGCATAATCGCGGCAGACACCACGGCGATCGGCAAAGGTCATCATCGCCGTCGTTACGCCGCTGCTGGTGCCCGATTCATAGCGGAGATGATGGTTGACCCAATCGCGCATCGCCAGCGCCAGCTTGCCGCCTTCAAGCCCGGCAAATTCCGCCTGGACAAAGCCTTCGAAGCGATCCGATTCGCAATAGCGGCTGGGGAGCAGATAACAGATGATCGCACCGGGCAAGCCGCGCGGCGTTGCGGCGGCAAGCGCGCCGATATCGACCATTGGCCGATCGATCGCGACGGTTGCATGATATTCGACACGAAAGTTGCCGGTGCCGCGCGCCAGGCAGCGCTGGCCAATGCCGTCCTGGCCAACCACCGCGACCAAAGGCGTATCGGTCCAAACCTTCAGGTCCTGCGCCTCCAGCGTCTGATCGGGCATCGCGGCGACTTCGATCTGCAACAGCACATCGGCGGCGTCCTCGATCCAATAGTCCAGCACGGCTTCAACGGACAGGCGCATTCATATTCCCGGGTGGCTGGAGGCAGCTGGAGAAACAAAAAACAAAAGGCCCGGCGAGTTTCCCCGCCGGGCCGATCATTTTGGGATAAAGCCCGTCCTAGTTCCGGCTGCTGCCGAACAGGCGCAGGATGAACAGGAACATGTTGATGAAGTCCAGATACAGCGTCAGCGCCGACATGATGACCGTGCGGCCTTCATAGTCCGTGCCAGCAACCGCTGCATACATGCTCTTCACCTTTTGCGTGTCATAGGCGGTGAGGCCAGCGAACAGCAGCACGCCAACCATGCTGATCACCAGCGAGAGCGGGCCCGACTGGAGGAACAGGTTGACCAGGCTTGCCACAATCAGGCCAACCAGGCCCATGATCAGGAAGGTGCCGAATGCCGACAAATCCTTCTTGGTGGTGTAGCCCCACAGGCTGAGCCCAGCGAAACCAGCCGCCGTCGCGAAGAAAGCGCCCGCGATTGAGGTGCCGGTATATTGCAGGAAGATCGTCGAGAGCGACAAGCCCATCGCGATCGCAAAGCCCCAGAACATTGCCTGAAGCGTGCCCATCGACATCCGGCCCTGGCCAAAGCTCATGCCAAAGACAAAGCCGAGCGGCGCGAACATGATGACATATTTCAGCAAGCCTGGGCCAGCAAAGACCTGGAGTGCCAAGCCGCTGGCGGCGAAGCCAAGCGCAACGATACCGGTGAGCAGGATGCCCGAGGTCATGTAATTATAGACCGACAGCATATAGGACCGCAGCCCGGCGTCATACGCAGCGCCGCGGACGCCAGCGCCGCTTGCGAAAGCCGCAGCGTTCGGCCGAGGATCAGACCAATTAGCCATTTCAATCAAACTCCTTTGCCCGGCAAAAAGCCGGATGAGGAGAATATCGGCCCTGCCCCTTCTTTTTTCAAGCAAAACCCGTTGTCTGATTTGTTGCTGGTCGGCACACCGCGTCATGATGCACCGTCTTTTCATCGGCCTGCGCCCGCCGCGCGAGATTCGTGCCGCCTTGATGTCGATCATGGGCGGCATCGCTGGTGCGCGCTGGCAGAGCGACGATCAGCTCCATCTGACCCTGCGTTATATCGGCGAAGTCGACCGCCAAATGGCGGAGGAGGTCGCGCTAGCCATGGCTCGTATCGGCACCCCGCCGCTGACTGTGGCGCTGCGCGGCGTTGGTCGTTTTGAGAAACGCGGGTTAGACGGTCGGGGTCGCACTGATGCAATCTGGGCCGGTGTCGCGCCCGGCGATACCCTCCAACGGGTCCACAACAAGATCGATCATGCGCTGGTCGCCATCGGGCTGCCCGCCGAGGGGCGCACCTATCTGCCGCATATCACACTGGCGCGGCTGCCCCGCAGCCTGGGCGTGGAACAGGAAATTGATGCCTTTATCGCCGCCCATGCCGCGTTCAGCAGCGCACCCTTTGCCTTTACCCATATCACCCTGTTCGAAAGCCAGCTGACGCGCGATGGCGCGCGCTATGATGTGGTCGATCGCTGGCCAATCATCGGCTGACGGCGCGGTCGCGACCTGGCGATTGCACGAATAACGCTTCCGCTTGGCGGCCACGCTCTGCTAGCCCCGGCCCCGACGTGTATTTTTTGGGGGATTATCATGGCAGAAGCGCAACCGGGCACCGAGCACCAAGCCCCGCGTTATGCCTGGTATGTCCTGGCCATCCTGTTTGCCGTTTATGTGCTGAACTTCGTCGATCGCCAGATTATTTCGATTCTGGCCGAAGACATTAAACGCGATCTGGGCCTGCGCGACGAGGATCTGGGCTTTCTATACGGCACCGCCTTTGGCGTGTTTTATGCGCTGTTCGGCATCCCGCTTGGGCGGCTGGCGGACAATTGGCACCGGGTGAAGCTGCTGACCTTTGGTCTGACATTATGGTCAGCGATGACGGTGGTGTCTGGGTTTTCGCGCAGCGGCGGGATGTTGGCAGGGGCGCGGGTTGGCGTTGGTATTGGTGAAGCGACGGCAGCGCCATCGGCCTATTCGTTGATTTCGGATTGGTTTCCCCGGCGGCTGCGCGCCACCGCGCTGGCGGTTTATTCCGCCGGGCTTTATGTCGGCGGTGGCATTTCGCTGGGCATTGGCGGGCTGATCGTTGCCGGCTGGAACCGCGCCTATCCGGACGGCGGGCCGCTGGGGCTGGTTGGCTGGCAGGCGGCGTTCATGATTGTCGGCCTGCCCGGCCTTTTTTTGGCGATCGTCATTGCCACGCTGCGCGAACCGATCCGCGGCCAATCCGAAGGGTTGCCGCCGCCGGTGCCGCACCCTGCTCCATTCCGCGCTTTTTTTGCCGATCTGGTGACCATTGTACCGCCGCTGACCCTGATTGGCGCAGCACAAGGCGGCGTGCGGGCGTTGATCAACAATGTGATCGGGCTGGCGATCGTGGTTGGCATCGTTACCGGGCTGATCATGATTGGCGAGCCCGCCCCGCAATGGATTGCGGTGGGCATCGGTGCCTATGCCGTATTTTCCTGGGCAAGCGCACTGCGCCGCCGCGATCCCCCGACCTTTGCGCTGATCGTCGCCAACCCGGCCTTCCTCTGTGTGGTGGTCGCTTATGGCCTGAACGCTTTCCTGAGCTATTCAGTAACCTTCTGGGCACCGCCTTATGCCATCCGGGTGCTGGGTCAGACCCCCGGCACGGCGGGCTTCATCATTGGCGGCATGGGGGCAATGTCTGGTTTCCTGGGCGTTACCATCGGCGGGATCATTGCCGATCGGCTGCGTCGCCGGAACCCGGCCGGGCGATTGCTGGTCGTGATTTTTGGTGCAGCGGTGCCGTGGATGGCCATTTTGACCGCCTTCACCACCACCAATGTGACCTTGTTCTATGTCATGCTGTTTCCCGCGCAGGCGCTGGCGAGCTGCGCACTGGGGGCGGCCGCAGCGACCACCCAGGATCTGGTGCTGCCGCGCATGCGCGGCACAGCGACGGGCACCTTCCTGATCGGTACCACCCTGCTGGGGTTGGCCATGGGGCCCTATCTTGCCGGGCGAATCTCTACCCTGTCGGGCAGCTTGTCGATCGGCGTAATCTCGTTGCTCTGCACCGTGCCGATCACGGTGACGGCGGCAATCCTTGCCTATCGGCTGGTGCCCCGCGCCGAAATGAACAGAGAAGCACGTGCGCGGGACGCTGGCGAACCCATTTGAGGAAATTGCTGATCGGGCGTTAACCAGCCGCGCAACATGATGCGGCTTCCCAATTTGATTGGAGCCGTGATTCATGTTTTCCGCCGAACTCGTCATTAAATCGACCGACAATCGTCGCAGCCCCCGCAACGACGTCGACATGCCGGGGCGGATAACGACGGAAGGCAGTTGGCGATCGATCTGCCGGGTTGCCGATCTATCCAAACACGGCGCGCGCCTGTCGACCTTCTCAGAATTGCCGCGCGGCACCGTCATCTGGCTGAACCTGGCCGGGCAACCCGCGCGCAAGGCCGAAGTGGTCTGGTCGGACGAGTATAATGCTGCGTGTCAATTTTATCAGCCGCTCGACGACCATGCCGTTATCGCCCTGGTCGGGCGATACGGGTTCAAGGTGGAACCCGATCGCCCGATCGAGGATATGATCATGGTCGCCTGAACGCGGCGATCGAACGCGGCAATCAATTGGCCGCAAAGACGCCGCACGCGATTCGCGCGCCGCTTTTGCCCGAGGGATCGGTCATCAGATCATCAGCCGATGCATGGATCACCATAGCCGCGCCATCTGCATCGAGCAGCCCAGCAAGCGTGCCGCCGGGCACGGTGACGCCGATCGTGCCGCGCTGATCTGCACCAATGACAAGATTGGGGAGATCGCCTTCATGCGGGCCGGCCGGGTTCATCGCGCCATGCTGGGTTCCACCCGGATTCCAATGGCCGCCGGCGGTCATGAAATCGGGGCCCTCACAGCGCCCGACAGCGTGGATATGCGCGCCGTGCGTGCCAGCGGGTAGCGCCATCGCCTCAATCGTAATCCGCAGCCCACCCGTTGCCTCTCGGGCCGTTGCCCGGCCAACATCAGTGCCATCGGCCAGCTTCAATGCTGCAACAGCAATCCGCCCCGATGGTTCCTGCTTGCCCATGCCCTTGGTATAAGAAGCGCAGCCGCCGATGCAGACCAGCGCCCCTGCTGCACATGCCACAATTGCTAAACGCATCGCCTGTCCTCCTGCCAAATTGCCCGATCAACCTAACCTGCGATCACTCCGCCCGCCATGGCTTTGGGCATGCCCCGGTCGATTTTCGCCGCCCAAGTCACCGCTTTGGGTGTAACCGGCGCATGGCAGATGGCGTGGCCGATCCTGTTGCCAATGACGCGCCCAATAATGCCTGGGGCAAGAAAAGCTGCCCCGAGAAACGCACGACATTGCACTTGGGTCCTTGCTGCTTCTTGACCCCTGTTGCCCGCCTGCCCCATAGCGTCGCCATGGAAGCCGCTAGTGCAATCGAAGAAATGTCGTTCGAGGACGCCCTGAAAGAGCTGGAGCGCATTGTCGCCCGGCTTGAAAGCGGGGATGAGCCGCTCGATAATTCTATCGCCCTGTATGAGCGCGGCAGTCAGCTCCGCCAGCGTTGTGCCGACCGGCTGGATGCGGCACAGGCCCGGATCGAAGCGATCAAGCTCGATAGCGATGGGCGACCGGTCGGCACCACTTCCTTTGCGGCGGGCTGATATCATCATGGCGGACGCCTCGTTGTCGCTGAAGGCGGCGCTTTCGGAAATCTCGGCCGAGATTGACGACCGATTCGATTTATTGCTGGCGATCCCTGACGATCCCCGGGCCGATCTTTACCGGGCGATGCGGCATGCCGCGATCGGCGGCGGCAAAAGATTGCGGCCCTTGCTGGTGTTTGCAACGGCGCGGCTGTTCGGCGTGGACCGCGAGTGCGCCGGGCGCGCGGCGCTCGCGATCGAATGCATCCATGTCTATTCGCTGATCCATGACGATCTGCCGGCGATGGACGATGACGATCTGCGCCGTGGCAAGCCCACCGTCCACAAGCTGTATAGTGAAGCGACCGCCATCCTGGCGGGCGATTGCCTGCACGCCCTGGCGTTTGAAATTCTCGCCGAGCCGGCCACGCATGGCGATCCCTTTGTGCGCGCCGAACTGGTGCTTGATCTGGCGCGGGCGGCGGGGCCGGCGGGCATGGCCGGCGGGCAGATGATGGACATCGAAGCCGAAAAGGCGAGCTTTGACTTGCCAACCATCACCCGGTTGCAAGCGATGAAGACCGGCGCGCTGATCGCCAGCGCGGTTGAGGCCGGGGCGATTCTGGGCAAGGCATCGCCTGAGGCGCGGACTGGCCTGCGCGGCTATGCGCGCGCCATCGGCCTCGCGTTCCAGATCGCCGACGATCTGCTCGATTATGAGGGCGAAGAAGAAAAAATGGGCAAGCGCGTCCATAAGGATCAGGACGCGGGCAAGGAAACCTTCCTCAGCCTGCTCGGCGTTGACCGGGCGCGCGAACAAGCGCGGATGCTGGTCGATCAGGCCGTGCAGCATCTGCATAATTATGGCGCCGAGGCCGATCTGCTGCGCGAAATTGCGCGCTACACGCTCGAGCGCGATCGGTGACGATCCGCACCGGGGTCTATCCCGGCACCTTTGACCCGGTCACGTTGGGCCATATGGACATCATCCGGCGCGGCGCAAAGCTGGTCGATCGGCTGGTGATCGGCGTGACGACCAACCCCAGCAAGAACGCGATGTTCACGGTCGACGAACGCATGGCGATGATGAAGCGCGAAGTCGCTGATGTCAGCGGCGAAATCCATGTCGTCGGCTTTGATTCGCTGCTGATGGATTTTGCGGAGCGCGAAGGCGCAGGGATGATCCTGCGTGGCTTACGCGGTGGCGGCGATTTCGAATATGAATTCCAGATGGTGGGCATGAACCAGCAGCTCAACAACCGCATCGAAACCGTCTTTTTGATGGCCGATGTCGCGTTGCAGCCGATTGCCAGCCGCTGGGTCAAGGAAATCGCGATGTTCGGCGGCGACATCCACAAATTCGTGCCGCCCGGCGTCAATGCCGATGTCATCGCGCGCGTCGAACAAATCGGCCGCAAGGGCAGCTGATCGCGGTCGCGCCTGGCGGGCAGCAACGTTCAGTTTGGCGCAATCCGCGATTTGCTCTAAGCGCGGCTGAAATCGCTTTTGTGCGGGGATGTGATGCGTTTTTTTGCCAGCCTGTTTGTTGCCTGCAGCGCCCTGTTCGGGTGCCTGATCACCCTGCCCGCCACCGCCCAGATTATCCCGGTGCAGCTAGCTGGCCGCGCCCCCGTGCCGGACATTAACGACAAGGAAAACCTGCTGTATCTGGACCTGTCGACCGGCGGCCGGGTGATCATCTGGCTGCGCCCCGATGTCGCTCCCAAGACGGTCGAGCGGATCAAGCTGCTGACCCGCCAGCATTTTTACGATGGGCTGCTGTTTCACCGCGTGATTGACGGCTTCATGGCACAGACCGGCGACCCCAAGGGCGATGGCACGGGCGGATCGGAACTCCCCGATCTGAAGGCCGAATTCAATTACCTGCCGCATGTGCGCGGTGCCGTTTCCGCCGCGCGCGCACAATCGGACGACAGCGCCAACAGCCAGTTCTTCATCGTCTTCCAGCCAACGCTGAAGCTCGACAAGAAATATACGGTGTTCGGCCGGGTGATCCAGGGCATGGAGCATGTCGACGCGGTCGAGCGCGGCGAGCCCCCCGCCAGCCCGTCCAAGATCCTGCACGCCTATATCGCCGCCGACAGCCCCCCAGCCTTCATCGCCGCCGCCGCCCCCCCAGCGCCCGATCTTGGCCCCGCCGTGACGCTGCCGATGTCGCCCCCACCGGCACCCCGAAAAGCGCCACCCGCAAAGCCACCGCGCTGATCCTGTCGCGCGGCGAACCGGGACTAACGTATCGTGAAGGTTGATCTGTTCGATTTCGATCTGCCGCCCGAGCGGATCGCGCTCAGGCCAGCCGTGCCGCGCGATTCGGCGCGGTTGCTTGGCGTGACGCCCCAGGCACTGGCCGATCATGTCATGACCGATCTGCCCAGCCTGTTGCAGCCGGGCGACGTGCTGGTCTTCAACGATACCCGCGTCATCCCAGCCCAGCTTGAGGGGATGCGCGGCCAGGCGCGGATCGGCGCGACGCTGCACAAGCGCGAAGGGCCCCGCCGCTGGCGCGCGTTCATCCGCAACGCCCGCAAATTGCGCGAAGGCGAAGCGATCGATTTTGGCGCCGACGCCCGCGCCATTGCCAGCGACCGCGCCGCAGACGGCAGCTTTGCGCTCGACTTTCTGGGCGACGAGCCCGTCGAATTGCTGCTCGACCGGGTCGGGCGGATGCCCTTGCCGCCCTATATCGCCGCCAAGCGACCGACCGACGCGCAAGACGCCGATGATTATCAAACGATGTTCGCCCGCGAAAAAGGCGCCGTCGCCGCCCCCACCGCCGCACTGCACTTCACGCCGGGCCTGCTGACCGCACTTGCCGCAGCGGGCATCGCCCATACCATGCTGACCCTGCATGTCGGCGCGGGCACCTTCCTGCCGGTCAAGGCGACCGACACCATCGATCACGCCATGCATGCCGAATGGGGCCGAATCTCCCCCGAAACCGCTGCCGTGCTCAACCAGACGCGCGCGCGCGGTGGGCGGATCATCGCGGTCGGCACCACCAGCCTGCGCCTGATCGAAAGTGCCACGCAGGACGACGGCGTGATCATGCCGTTCGAGGGCGACACCGCGATCTTCATCACGCCCGGCTATCGCTTCAAAGGCATTGACGGCCTGATCACCAATTTCCACCTGCCGAAATCAACATTGTTCATGCTGGTGAGTGCGTTGATGGGGCTGGAGGTGATGCAGGCGGCGTACGCCCATGCGATTGAGAGTGGGTATCGGTTTTATAGCTATGGGGATTCGTCGCTGCTGCTGCCGTGACTAGGCACTGGCGGGTAGACAGCCGGTAGGTGTTCCATCGACAGTGGGTCTCTATAGCAGCATTTGAAATTACGACACCGAATTACCGTCTATCTTCAATAAATTTATTCATAATCGAAATCCATGACGACAAAGAGGGAGTTTCTACGTATTTGGCGGACTAGCACAGTAATCTAGATAAATTGGCGGCGTAGTCCAGAATATTGAGGGGACGATGAGGCGAGGGCTGGTCATCATGGGCGGGGGTGCGAAGGGCGCCTACAGCTTAGGAGCGATGATTGCGTTAAAGGAACGCGGCTTTACATTTGAAGCAGTTTCCGGAACTTCGGCCGGCGCGCTAAACGCAACCATTTGGGGAACTGGAGACTTGAGTGGGGGAGCGCGGCTTTGGGCTGCGATGGATTCCCATAATAGCTATGATCGCATTCCAGTCCTGAAGAAATTCCCCCGATTAATGTCACGATTACTAGGCTCCGTCATTGTAATTATTTCGCTATTGGTATCGCGTGTTTACGGGTCTCCCATTGATGGAGAAAATGATAATAATGTCGACCTGCTTCTTTTTATGTTCGTATTTCTCTATGTTATTGTCACGCTCGGATTGATTTAACCTCAAACCCCGTGGACATTATTACCTATCGGAGCTCTGGTAGTTACTGTTTTCTTAAGTCTACTTCTTTTTAACAATGGCAATGCGCTTGCGAACAATACGCGAGATCAAAGAATACTTGTATTTTCTTTGATTATAAACACCGATATCACCTTAACGGGCTGGCCCGCGATCGTCATTCAGCACTGGCTGCCTAAAGATGCTCCTTTTGAATTTTGGTTGTATCCGCTGGGAGCATTATTTTTGTTCATCTCGACTGTCATTTTTGCTTCATTGATTAAGATCAGTTTGGAAGAGCTGCGGAGTATGCGGGTTATGTCCGCCGACCCCCTACGGACGACCCTTGCGGAGTTTTTATCAACACGACCTATAGTGCTTCCAACTTACGTCACGATGGCTGCCAGCAAATACATTTTTAACCCGGATACCGAGGGCAATAGCCCCATTCCAACGACCAAGGATTGGACGGGGAAGCTTGTGGTTGATCAAGACCTAGTCTTAGCAAGGTCGGAGTTAAATTGGATTCCGCGATATGTTCGCATCGATAGTTCAGAACCGATTCGTACAGTCGAGTGTCTTTTGGCGTCATCCGCACTCCCATTCGGCATCGTGAGTTCGGTGTTTGTTGATACAGATTATTTCGTTGACGGTGGGGTTGTTGATAATGAGCCGATCTTGCCTTTGCTGACTCATCACCTCGATAAAATAATTGTGCTGCATCTGTCGCCGAAGAAAAAGGAGGAAACAGCCGCTGACGTTGATCACTTTGATCGCTGTGCAAAGCTGCTGCGCCTTACCCAACTCGCCGACGGACTGGGTCCGCACAAACTCTACGCTTTGAAGGAGTTGCCCGACTCGCTCGACGCCATGTCGTTCCCTTCCGTCCGACCTTTTTACCCTGCGCGGAAGCTTGGTGGTATCTTCGACGGCCTGCTTAACTTCTCGCCTGAATATGCACAGCGGATGATTGCGCTTGGGCGGAAAGAGACGTTAGCAAATCTTGACGGGAAAGCGCAAATTAGCGCGGCTCGTCTGGAATCCTAGATTCCTGGCGAGCCGCCGCTGGTCTATACTATCAACCACAGTAAAGTAACAGGTTGACTATGTAAGCATCTGTGGGATCACGACGACAGTTCACCAAACACCTCAATTACCAACCCACCGCGCCCGCTGAACAGGAAGACCTATCCTAGGCGCTTGTCCGCAGGCTCCGCGCCGGGGCCGGTCGGGCGCGACCCAGCCTCCCCATCTCGAAAAAATCGCTGATGACGGCAGAAGCCGCTCAACTGGGCTATGCCAATGCCCCCAAAGGCGGCTATCGCAGCCGGGCTATGGCGATTGTTTCTCCTCCCCCCAAGCGACTGGTGATGACTCTGCTGCTGGCGGGCAGTGCGGTTGCTGGGCTGACTGGGCTGGCCGTGCTGCCAGCGATGGCACAGCGGGCACCCGGCGCTGGCGATCCTGCCGGGGCCGCGCGGATACCGCCGATTACGCAGCCGCCAAGCGCTACGATCATGGCCGAGCCGGTGGCGCTGTTCATCGGGGCGACCGATGCCGATGACGATGCGCGGGTGACGCGCGCGGAAATGCGCGCGGGCGTGACCCGGAGCTTTGCCAGCATCGAGAAAGCCCGGCCCGAATCGCTTGGCTATATCGAGCTGGCCGATTGGGCAGAGCGCTGGCTGGGGGATCGCAACGCGCTGCCGAGCGCTTATGAAACCGATAGCGATGGCGACAACCGGATCACGCTGACCGAGCTGACTGCCCAGATCGACAAGACCTTCACCCGCTTCGATCGCAACAAGGATGATGTACTGGTGCGCAGCGAGCTGCTGACGCTGGATAGCGCGCGCGGCAACGGGCTGGATCAGCGCGGGCAAAGACGGCGTCAGCCGCAGTGAGCAAATCAGCACCGAAGCTTGTAGCGACGCCCGGCCCGACACCGCGCTACCGGCTGGCGATTTTTGATTTTGACGGGACGCTGGCCGATAGCGGCGACTGGTTCCTGTCGATTGCCGATGACCTTGCCGAACGGTTTCGCTTTCGCCGGATCGATTCCGCCGAAATCGAGACATTGCGCGGGCGCACGACGCGCGAAGTAATCCGCCATGTCGGCATTCCGCGCTGGAAGCTGCCCGCCATCGCGCGGCATATTCACAAAAGACTGGCCGGGGAGACCGACCGGATCGATTTGTTCGACGGGGTGACCGACATGATCAATGAGCTCGTCGCCAGCGGCGTGCGGATCGCGGTTGTCACGTCCAATGCCGAACATAATGCACGCGCCATTCTGGGCCCCGATATCGTCGCCAAGATCGACATGTTTGAATGCGGCGCATCGCTGTTCGGCAAAGCGCCGCGCTTCAAACGGGTGCTGCGCAAGCTGGGCGTGGCGCATGCCGACGCCATCTCAATCGGCGACGAAACGCGGGACCTGACCGCCGCACGCAAGGTGGGCATCGACGCCGGCGCGGTGCTGTGGGGCTATGCCAACCGATCGATCCTGACCGCGCTCAAGCCCGATGTGGTGTTCGATTCGCCAGCCGAGGTGATTGATTTCATGCTGGGGACCCGGCACGAGGCCGCTGCTTGAGCCGATTCACTTTCACGATCAGCGCGCAGGACGGCCGGGCGCGGACCGGGCAAATCGCCATGCAGCGCGGCACGATCCGCACGCCGGCTTTCATGCCGGTGGGCACCGCCGCGACGGTGAAGGCCATGAAACCCGCCGATGTGCGTGCGTCGGGGGCGGACATCATCCTGGGCAACACCTATCATCTGATGCTGCGCCCTGGCGCGGAGCGGGTGGCAGCACTTGGCGGGCTGCACCGCTTCATGGGGTGGGATCGCCCGATCCTGACCGATAGCGGCGGCTATCAGGTGATGAGCCTGTCAGACCTGACGACGCGCAACGAGGACGGCGTCACCTTCAAATCGCATCTCGACGGCAGCCGCCACACCTTGTCACCCGAACGATCGATTGAAATCCAGCGCTTGCTAGGGTCGGACATTGTCATGGCGTTTGACGAGCTGGTGCCGACCACGTCAACGCCCGAGGTGCAGCAGGCGGCGATGGCGCGATCGATGCGCTGGGCGAAAAGATCCCGCGCGGCGTTTGACGGCGGTGGTGCACATGCTGAAGCGGCGGCGATTTTCGGCATCCAGCAGGGCGCGCTTGACGAGGCGCTGCGCAAGTCCAGCGCCGACGCGCTGATCGAGATTGGCTTTGATGGCTATGCAGTGGGCGGGCTGGCGGTGGGCGAAGGCCAGGCGGCGATGTTTGGCTGTCTCGATTTCGCGCCCGGGCAATTGCCAGCGGACAGGCCGCGCTATCTGATGGGGGTCGGCAAACCCGACGATATTGTCGGGGCGGTCGAACGCGGCATCGACATGTTTGATTGCGTGCTGCCGACCCGGTCGGGCCGCACTGGCCAGGCCTTTACCCGTGCCGGGCCGATCAACATCCGCAATGCGAAATTCGCCGAGGATCTGGGGCCACTCGACCCGAGTTGCGCTTGCCCGGTGTGCACAGGGTGGAGCCGTGCCTATCTGCATCATCTGGTGCGATCGGCAGAGATTTTGGGTGCTATGTTGATGACCGAACATAATTTATGCTTTTATCAACGGTTGATGAGCGATTTGCGGGCTGCCATTAGCGAACAGCGACTGACCAGCTTCGCAGACGATTTTAGAAGGCGATATGCCGGCGGATGAACCGGCGCGTAGAGGAGAGTGACATGGCCGATATGAACGAGATCGAGGCCGCCGCCCGCGCCGCCAAACGCGTCCGCGAAGCCGGGGACCAGACCGAGCTGGAACAGAAGCAACAGACCAAGGAAGGCAGCTGGCCGCTGGTGCCGATCGGCATCGGCATTGGCATTGGCTCTGCCGCACTGGCGGCGGCGCTGCTTTATGCGAACCGATCGCGCAAGGACCCTAAATAGGGTTGAGCTTGATGGGGGCTGGTTGGCCGGGGTCGGAGGGTGGCCGCTACGGCCAACTTTGCGGACAAAGGCGGGGATATTGGGACATGCTGAAAGCGGGGATTCTGATATTGCCTCGCCTTCAGCAGACAACTACCTCAAGCCATGAGCATAAAAAGTTCAGTTTGCGCACTACGGCCTGCGACCAGCAGCGACTATGATGTCATTGCCGATATCTGGCATAGGAGCGCAAGCCTTCCCGGCGTTGGCCCGCCCGTTATGCCCAGCGTTGACGAGCTTCGGCGCAGAGTCGATCAAGAGATCGCCGCGGGATGGAAGGTAACGGTTGCCGAGCTAAACGACGCCATTGTTGGATTTGCCGCGATCAAGCTCAAGGAAGCAATACTGGATCAGATCTTCGTGCTGCCCGGCCAAATTGGAAGTGGTTTGGGTCGAGCGCTTTTCGATAGCTGTTTGGATCAGATGCCAGAGGGGTTTACGTTGCATACAGCTTCGTCGAACGAAAAGGCACGTCGCTTTTATGAAAAGGCCGGCATGCAAGTCTTGCAGCAAGACACTCATCCTCGAACTGGCCACCCAGTAACTTATTATATTTGGCGTTCCCGCCCCTAATAACTGCTGCGGATATTCGCACTTTCTAATAACCGCCAGAAGGGGGGGATTTATGCAGATTGCAGTTTTGACGTTTGACGGTTTCAATGAACTGGATTCGTTCGTCGCAGCGGCAATCCTCAATCGCATGAAAGCACATGGCTGGGCCGCGCATATCACGTCGCCAACCGAACAAGTTACCTCGATGAATGGCGTTACGGTCCAGCGACAAAAGCCCTTAGAGTTTGCAGCTGATGCCGATGCCGTGCTGATTGGCAGCGGGATCAAGACGCGAGAAATTGCCGCTGATTTCGATCTCTTGGGTCGGATCGAGATCGATCCTACTCGCCAGCTTGTTGGCGCGCAATGCTCAGGTACTCTCTTGCTCGCTAAGCTTGGTTTGGTCGGCAATCTGCCTGCTTGCACTGACCTGACGAGCAAGCCTTGGGTGATTGAAGCGGGAGTGAAAGTGATTGATGCCCCATTCGTCGCCCATGGCAACGTAGCGACCGCAGGAGGCTGTCTCGCATCGCAATATCTGGCGACTTGGATGATCGCCCGTGGCGCTTCCATGCGCGCTGCAGAGGAAGCAATGCATTATGTTGCGCCAGTTGGCGAAAAGTCCAGCTATGTCGATCATGCCTTATCAGTGGTGGCCCCGTTCATTACAGAAAAGAGCGCTGTCGCCGCTTGAGTAAAAGTTCCTTAGTTGAAGATCCCAGTCAGGTCTATTTTGCGATCGGGCACGATTTCATCTGATGGCAACTTCGCCCTGTTTCAGTTCACAAGCTGCCTGTCCGGGCTTCACCTAAAGGCTGACATCAAGTCCCCCCTCCCGATGGGAGAAGGGTTGATGGCGATTGACATCGTTAATACACCGGGGTCAGTCTCGGCCCAGATCATTCCATCCGGAGTCCAGCCCCTATGCGCCTTTTCCGCCTCGCCCTGTTGATCGGTGTCGCCGCCCTGCCCGTTGCCGCCGCCAGCGCAAAGCAACCGGCCAAGGCCGCCCCGGCATCGACCAGTGCGGTCAAACCCATCGCCTATACCGAGCGCACGCTCGCCAATGGGCTGCGGGTGTTTGCTATCCGCGACACGGGGACGGCCACGGTTTCGGTCCAGGTCTGGTATAATGTCGGGTCGAAGGACGATCCCAAGGGGCGATCGGGCTTTGCGCATATGTTTGAGCATCTGATGTTCAAGGCGACGCGCAATCTGGTGCCTGAGCAGTTTGATCGGCTGACCGAGGATGTCGGCGGATTCAACAACGCATCGACCAATGACGATTATACCAATTATTATCAGACGGTGCCGGCCAACCACCTGCAACGCCTGTTGTTTGCCGAAGCAGACCGGATGGCGTCGTTGGTTGTCGAGCCGACCAGCTTTGCGTCCGAACGCGATGTCGTGAAGGAAGAGCTGCGGCTCCGCGTGCTGGCGCAGCCCTATGGCAAGCTGTTCTCGCTCTATTTCCCCGAGATTTCGTACACCACCCACCCCTATGCCCGGCCCGGCATTGGCAGCATCGAGGAGCTGGAGGCCGCGTCGATTGACGATGTCCGCGCCTTCCACGCCACCTATTACCGGCCCGACAATGCCGTGCTGGTGGTGGCGGGCAATTTCGATCCCGCTGAGCTCGACGGCTGGATTGATCGTTACTTCGCCGGCATCAAAAAGCCCGATCGGGCGATCCCGCGCGTGACCGTCGCTGAGCCCGAACGCCAGACCGCGATCAGCCGGACGGTGTATGAGGACAATACGCCGCTGCCCGCGGTGCTGATCAGCTATCAGATCCCGGCCGATCGTAGCCCGGATTCCGCGCCGCTTGGCGTACTGAACGCGATCCTGTCAGCGGGCGAAAGCTCGCGGCTTTATGAATCGCTGGTCTATCGTGACCAGATTGCGCAATCGGCGGGCACCTTCCTCGATTCAAAGCAAGCGACCGGTGCCTTTGCAGTCTATGCGATTCTGGCCGGGGGCAAATCCGCAGAAGCGGGCGAAGCCGCGCTGAAGGCCGAAATCGCCCGCGTCCGCGACCAGCTGGTGAGCGACGCCGAGCTGAACGAGGCCAAGAACCAGATCATCACCGGGGTGCTGCGCCAGCGCGAAACCGCCGATGGCAAGGCATCGACGATTGCCAGTGCGGTGATCATTGATGGCGATGCCAAGGTGGCTGATCGCCAGCTCGCCGATCTGGCCGCGGTGACCGCTGCGGATATCCAGCGCGTCGCCCGCCGGTACCTGACCGACAATCGCGCGGCCACGCTTCGTTATCTGCCTGCCACGCCTGGCGGGCCGAAAAGCGATCCGATCAGCGTCGCTCCAACGGTGCAGGTCGCCGCGCTGACTGCACCGACCGACATCCGGATCGTGACTCCGGCCCCGGCCGCGGAGCGGGTATTGCCGCCGCCGCCCGCCGCGCCGGTGACCGCCGCCCTGCCGACGCCGATCGAGACGCGCCTCGCCAATGGGTTGCGTGTGATCGTCGTCGAAAAACACGATCTGCCGTTGATCGCCGCGACGCTGGTCGTCACGCCGGGTGGCGGCGCGGCGGATCCGGCGACGCTCGCCGGGCTGAATAACCTGGCGACCGATTTGCTGACCAAGGGCACCACCACCCGATCCGCGACCCAGATCGCGCGCGAGATTGAATCGCTCGGCGGGTCGATCAGCAGCGCCAATGATTGGGACGGTGCCTCGCTTGAGATTGGGGTGAAATCGGATCAGGCGGCACCCGCGCTGGCAATCCTTGCCGATGTCGCAATGCACCCTGCTTTTGCACAGGAAGAGATTGATCGCGCCCGCACCCAGGCGATTGACGGCATTGGTGTTGAGCTTAAAAACCCGGCCAGGCTTGCCGGGTTTGTGGCGGCGCGCGCGGTATTCGGCGGCAGCGCCTATGGCCATGTGCTGGCGGGCACGCCCGACGCGCTGAAGGCGATCAGCCGCAGCGATATCGTCAACAGCTATGCAGCGAGCTGGCGGCCCGATCATGCTGCGCTGGTGCTGGTTGGCGACATCACCGTGGCGCAGGCGCAGGCGCTGGCGAGCAGCAATTTCGCGGGTTGGAAAGCGCCTGCGTCTGCTGCCGAGCCAACCGCGCCGGTCGCCGCCGGCTATCCGGCACCGCGCGTGATTGTCGTCGATTTTCCCGGGGCCGGTCAGGCCGGGGTGGTGGTGGCGCGGTCCGGCATCGCCCGCAACGACGCCAGCTATTACCCCGCCGCTGTCGCCAATGCGACATTGGGGGTTGGCTTCTCGTCACGGCTGAACCAGGAAATCCGCATCAAACGCGGCCTTGCTTATGGCGCGGGCAGCTCGGTTGCGGCGCGCCGTCAACCGGGGCCGATCAGCGCCAGCACCCAGACCAAGAACCCGTCGGCAGCCGAAGTCGTGGCGATAATCGTCGCCGAAATGAAGCGGCTGGGCACCGAAACCGCCCCCGCCGCCGAGCTCGATACGCGCAAGGCCGTGCTGATTGGCGGCTTTGGTCGATCGGCGGAAACCACCGGCGGGATTGCCGGCCTGATCGGCGGCTATGTGATCGATGATGTGCCGCTGAGCGAGCTGAAGGACTATGCCGGGCGGATTGAAGGCGTTGATCCAGCGGCGGTGCGGGCCGCTGCCGCCAAGCTGCTCGATCCAGCGGCGGCGAGCATCGTCGTGGTGGGCGAGTCAAAGCTGTTCATCGACGATCTGCGCAAGGTCTATCCGACGCTCGAGCTGATCCCGGCCAGCGCGCTGAAACTGGAGTCGCCGACGCTGAAGTGACCAAAGAATTACGTTAACCATCAAGTGTTTCGCCCCGGGACACGGCAAAATCAGCGCGCGCGGACCGGGCAAAACCCGGCTATGGCGCGGGGCGCCCGACGCGGTTCGTCGGGTGGATTGGCGAGAGGCTTTGGGGCGTGGATTGGCGGCGGTTTTCGGGCAGGCAGATACGGGGAGCAAGCGCCGCCGCGCTGCTGGCGATCGTGTGTCTTGGCTATTCCGCGCAAGCCGCAATCCGCGCGATCATCGCCAGCCAATCGGCGCCCATGCAGGCGGCGGCGCGCGCGACCGGCTATGAGGCTGAGGATCATTTCCCCGGTGCCGCGCTGCTTTATGCTGCCGACAGTGATGCTGCCCCTGCCGCTGGGGTAACCGGCACCGCGGCGCTGCCCGATCTGCCGATCCCCGCCGATGCGCTGGCGACGATTGCCGATGGGACGATTCACGCGGCCGCGCCGTTTTCACTGCGCCATGCCAGTGCGACCGACCGTGACCGCGCGGTGCAATGCCTGACCGCCGCAATCTATTATGAGGCCGGCAACGAGCCCGATGCCGGGCAGCGCGCAGTGGCACAGGTGATCCTGAACCGGGTGCGCCACCCCGCCTTCCCCGCCACGGTGTGCGGCGTGATCTATCAAGGATCGGAACGGACAACCGGCTGCCAGTTCAGCTATGCGTGCGACGGATCAATGGCGCGGGTGCCGGCGCGGGCGAGCTGGCTGCGGGCGATGCGGGTGGCGGCTGTAATGTTGGCCGGTGCGGTTGAGCGCGATGTTGGCACGGCGACGCATTATCATACCTATGCCGTCACGCCGTCATGGAACCGGCAGCTGGTGATGACGGCGGCGATTGGCGCGCATTTCTTCCATCGCTGGCAGGGATATTGGGGCACGCCCGGCGCGTTCCGCCAGGCCTATCTGGGCGGGGAGCCGCTGCCCGGCCCGCATCCGCGCGCGATTGCGCCGGGCGCCCCGGTTGCGCAGGTTGCACGCACTGACGCGGCGGCAGCAGTGGCGATCGCCAGGCCGCGGACCCCCGCATCGGCTATCCAGCCCGCTTATGCGCAGAGCAGCCTGCCAATCGCCGGCAGCAGCTTCAGCCGCCCGATTGCCGATCCGCTCCCGGACTCAACGATCCTGGACAAATGGAAGGATAGCGGCAAACCGCTCCGCTAGTGCGGGATGCCTTTAAATTGATCCGTTCGTCCTGAGTAGCCGCTGAGCTCTTGTCGAAGTGGCGTATCGAAGGACAGCATTTGGGGCAGGTCCTTCGATACGGGTCTTCGGCAGGCTCAGCCCCTACTCAGGACAAACGGGGGGTAATTCAAACCTCGCGCACGATGCTCCAAGCGCCGTTATTGCGCCGCCAGATATTTGTCGAACCAGCCGATCACCCGTTTTTGCAGATCAGCCGCATTGGCCGGGCTGCGGATGCCATGGCCTTCATCGGCATAGATCACCAGGCTGGTGGGAACGCCGAGTTCCTTCAGTGCGTGCCAATATTCGATCGACTGGGTGGGCGGCACTTCAATGTCGCGCTCCCCCACATAAATGAAGCTGGGGGTGCGCGCGGTCTTCATGAAATAGATTGCCGAGGGGGCCTTATAGGCATCGAAATCCTCATAAAGCGGCTTGCCGAAAAAGGGCAGCATCCAGGCATTGATGCCGTTGGTGCCGTAATAGCTGATCCAGTTGGACAGCCCCGCGCCTGCCACAATCGCTTTGAACCGATTGGTCTGGGTATTGGCCCACATCGCCATGAAACCACCATAGCTGCCGCCCGTCAGCCCCAGCCGCGCATCATCGACCGGGGCGACCTTCTCCACCGCATCGATACCGGTCAGGATGTCGCGCAGATCGCCGCCGCCGAAATCGCGCTTGTTGGCGGCGGTGAAGGCTTCCCCCTGGCCATAGCTGCCGCGCGGATTGGGCAGGAAGACATAATAGCCCGCCCGGATCATCTCTGCCGTGCCGCCGCGATCGACAAAGCCGGGGATGCTCGCTGCCGCCGGGCCGCCATGGACGATCGTGATCATCGGCGCCTTTTTCGACGGATCGGCGGCGCTTGGCGCGAGCAGCCAGCCCTGCACGTCAAACCCTTCATTCTGCCAGCGAATGCTGCGCGCCGTGACGATCGGCAGGACATCGTCATTGTCATGGGTAATCTGGCGCGGGCTGCCGAGCTTGCCGGCGATGATCGCCGGGGCGTGGGTGAAATCCTGCATGATCGTCGCGACATGATTGCCATCGGCGCTGAAAGACGCGCGCCCGTCGCCCGCCGCAAAGCTGGCCGGACGGCTGAACAAGGGCGCCGAAAAGCCGGTGCCGGGGGTAACGCTCGCCAATTGCGCCTGATCGCCTGCCAATAAGGTCGCGCGCAGGCCAGCCTTAGTCCAGTCGAGCGAGGTGGCGGTTGCCTTTGCGCCTGCGGTGATGTTGACGGGCGCGCCTCCGGCGAGCGGCACCGTCCAGACATCGCCACCAACCGAGCCGAAATCGCTCATCAACCCGCCAATATAGGCGACCGTCTGGCCATCGGGCGAAACGCGCGGGAAATTGAGCTGGGTGGCGGGCTTGGCGATTTGCCGCACCGCGCCGCTCTGCGCATTGACGGCGTCGAGCGTGGCCACCCACCAGTTGGCATCGCCATTGCCGAGCGCTGAGGTGACGACCAACTCTGTGCCGTCGGGGGCCCAATCATATTCATAGATATAACGGCCCGATGGCGAGAGCGGCTTGACTGCGTCAGCGGCGACCGGGGCGCTGCCGAGCGCGAACACCGCGAGGCGCTGTTCGTCATTCTTCTCGCCAATCTCGCCAACTTGGCGGACGCCCGCCTGGGCCGCGCCGGCTTCCTTGGCGGCGCCAATCGTCACAAGCAGCGCGATGTGCTTGCCATCGGGCGAGAAGCGCGGCGTCTGCGCGATGCCCTTAATCGTGGCGACGGTTTGCAGCGGCGCATCGCCGCGCGCGACATGAAGCCTGACCACGCCCGCCGCACGGTCCCGCGCCAAAAAGGCAAGCGAACCGTCGGCTGCAAAGCTGAGCCCCGAATAGCTGCAGGTCGCGCAAGGATCGATCGTCGAGACGATGCGGCCATCCTTGGCGGTGCGCAGCGTGATGCTGGCGTGCCCGGCGGTAACGGTATCAACGCTGGCGATACGGCTGCCGGTGGCGTCGATCACCAGCCCGGCATATTGGCGCGGCGCGGCGAGCGCAGGCGTGGCGGCGGCGGTCAGGGTAAAGGCTAGGGTAAAGGCAGCAGGGATCAGGGCGGCACGCATCAGGCTATTCTCTCCGGCACTATTTTCTCGATATTCAGCCGGGATAGCACAGCAAAGGGCCCCGGCAAGCGTGAAGCCTGCCGGGGCCGACTTGATCAACGCGTTTTAACGCAATGGCCAGATCAACGGCAGCGGACGTCGTCCTGACCGTTTTTATCGATCGCCTGACCCGCCAGCGCACCGCCGCCCGCGCCGAGCACCGTGCCGAGCACCTTGGAGCCGCCCGGCGCGATCAGATTACCGAGCAAGCCGCCAACCGCCGCGCCGATCACCAGCCCTGTGGTGCCATCGTTGCGGCGGCAATAATAACGCCCGTCCTGCCCGCGATAGACGCGATCATTCTGGCCGAGGCGCCGTTCCCGATAGCGGACATTATCTTCGCGATAATATTTGTCGGCATAATAACCACCATATTGCGGATCGGGATTATTGTAATCGTAACGGCGATAGTCCGAGGCATAGCCAGGACCGCCATTGCCATAGGTCTCGCAGCCCGCGAGCAGGGTTGATGCAGCCAACAGGCCGAGCGTGATCGTGCGCATGTCTTTTCTCCAGCAGGGGTGTTGGAGGCTCAATGCGCAGGGAGCGATTTCGTTGCGTCGGCGACGCGCTCAGGCCCGCGCAGCGACCAGTGAGCCAGCAGGCGTCGGCGCGATCAGATCGGCGGAGGGAATAGTGCC
The DNA here is from genome assembly GCF_002281505.1 of Sphingomonas sp. 28-62-20. Taxonomy (NCBI): domain Bacteria; kingdom Pseudomonadati; phylum Pseudomonadota; class Alphaproteobacteria; order Sphingomonadales; family Sphingomonadaceae; genus Sphingomonas; species Sphingomonas sp. 28-62-20. The sequence continues at coordinate 6,009 of NZ_NCGH01000014.1, read as the reverse complement.
CGCGATCCAATCCGCCCAGCGCGCGCGCGGCAGCAGCACCACTTGCCGCGCATGATAGGGGGCGACATCAGGGCCGGGCGTGCCGGTGAGCATCGTGAACGCCTCCCCCACGCTTTCGTGCGTGCGCCACACCCCGGCGATGCACAGATAGTCCCCCGCCAGCGGCCCATCGGCTGCGGGGGTGAAAATCCATTTGGTCTTGCGCTTTTGCCCCGGCTCGGGCGCGGTGAATTCATAAAAGCCATCGACCGGGATCAGGCAGCGGCCCCCGCTCGCCGAGTTGCCAAAGCGCCGCCCCTCGCTGCGCAGATTATAGAGCGGCTTGCCCCCCCCCGGCCCACTCGTCAGCGGCCAGCTCCAGCGGCGGGTGACGAGTTCCGCTGCCAGCGCATTGCCGGGCGCATCGCTGGCGGCGGCGCGGATGATGACGGTGGGATCGGTGATGCGGATGCTGTCGAGCGGCGCCATATTAGGCGCCCCCTCTGGAAAGAGCAGCGGGATCTTGATCTGCGACCAGTCCTCACGAATCTGACCGAGCGAGATGCGGCGAGCGGCTTCATTGCACATCGCGCGAGGCTAGGATTTAGCGAACGCTAAATCCAGCGCCCCTCGCGCGGTTGGCGCGCGATCGGCCAGCGCGATCACCAGACACTCCCCGTGGCGCGCACGACACCGAGCGCTGCTTCGTTGGCGGCGTGACGGGCACAGGTTTCGGGCGAAAGGTCCGCAATGTTCCCGATCAGGCGCGCGTCGACGAGGTTTTGCCAATGCGTAAAGGCATAAGCTTCATCGGCGGTGGAACCGGGGGTGATTTCGGTGCGGCGGGATTGGAGCGGGGCTTCCGGGTGGTGGGGCATAAAGTTCCCTTTCTCATGTTTGGCTGTTGCAACTGGGAACAAACCAAGAATATAATCAGAGAAAATCCAACGTTACCAGTGGGTAGTTGACATGCGGCCTTATGGAGTTACATAATGGGCAAGCTGGAGATCAGCTTCGACGCGACGAAGCGGCGATCCACACTCGCGATACGCGGGTTGGATTTTGCGGATGCTGCGAAAGTGTTCGACGGGCCGGTATTCGAATCCGAAGATGACCGGTTCGACTATCCGGAGCGACGCTACGCGACGATCGGCCTGCTTGGGGATCGCATGGTCGTCATCATCTGGACCGAGGCGGTCAATGGGCGACGCATTATATCGATGAGGAAAGCCAATGAGCGAGAACAAGCCAAATACCGAACCAAACTCCGACGACGGCTGGCTTGACCCAGCCGACGATGCGCCCGAATGGACCGATGAGATGTTCGACATGGCCGCCTTTATCGTCGGCGGCAAGGTGATCCGCCCGGCGACGGGCTATCTTGGCCCGAACGGCATGGTCCGCGGCCGTCCCCCGGTGCGCGGGGTGGCGAAGCAGCAAGTGACGCTGCGGATTGATCCTGATGTGATCGCGAAGTTTCGCGAGGACGGGCCGGGCTGGCAGGCGCGGATGAACGAGGCGCTCCGGAAGGCGGTGGGGCTGTAGCGCGCGAGGCGAGATTTAGCGGTAGCTAAATCCAGCCCGGCGCGCGTGCGACGAGCGCGCTCGGCCGGCGTCGCCCAAGCGACGACCGACGCGTTCCGGGTAAAGGATGCCCCGCATCCTTTAGGCCATGCCGGGGGCATGGCCGACCCGCAACGGGCTTTGCCGCGGCGGGAATGTTCGGATTGAGCCAACAGAAAACTATTAGCCAACAACCAAAGTTGTAGGTACTATGCAGTGAATGCTTAAAGTAGCTACTTTAGCTAGACAACCGAGAATCGCCATGCCAGAACCGATCCTAGAAGTGTCCGCCAAGGACGTTGCCAACCGCTTCGGCTTCTACACTGATGAGGCGATGCAGCGCCCCGTCGGCATTCAGCGCCACGGCACGACGCGCATCGTGATGATCTCGCTCAAGGAATATGAGCGGCTGAAACGGCGCGACCGGCAAGTGATCAGGACGGAGGACCTGGATGACGAAACGCTACAGGCCTTGATGAATGTCCAAGCCCCCGCTGAGTCGATCGCGCTCAACTACCTCATGGACGAAACCGAAACCGGCTAACGTCCTGTCCTATTCGTACCTGTGGGCGCATGAGGCGGCGCGGGGCGAGGAGGATGGCCGCAGACAACGCCCCGTCGTCGTCGTGATCGCGCGCGAGGAGGTGGACGGTAACACCAAGCTGCTCGTCGTGCCGGTGACGACGCAACCACCCGTGCATCCCGGCGACGCCTTCGAAATCCCGACGCGGGTGAAGGCGCATCTTGGCCTTGATGCCGAACGCTGCTGGATCATGGTCACCGAACTCAACCGCTTCCGCTGGCCGGGGCCGGACATCCGGCCGATCGAGCGTGGAGAGGATCGAACGCCGTTTTATGGGTTTATTCCGCAGCCGGTGTTCGACGCGGTATTCGCGGCGGTGATCGCACGGGCGGAGGGGAAGCGGGTGAAAGTGACGAAACGGAGTTGGTGATTTTATATTAGGTGCACTGTCACCGTAATTCCAACATTAATAAACAGAATCGATCGATAATCGAACCATTTCTTTAAATATATTAAAATGGTTCGCGATTTGCTTTTTAATCTCCGGAGCTTTCATCTCTCGAGAAGCTCGATATGCGTATCGAGGGAAGTTTCGATGCTTCCCGAAATGGGTATACTTTCTAAAAAGCTCACGCATATAAATGTTAGAGGGCGCAACGCCATTGCGATGGGCTGCAAGCACCTTTGCGTGAACTCCTGATTTCATTTTTGAATAAAATCTATTTAAGGATGATTGACGAATTAATACGTTCTGACCGTCAAATGTAAATCCGAGATATTGAAATGGCTTATCAGCCACAATGGCCATTGCTGATCTGTCGAAAAAGAAATTAGATATTTCAGTCTTATGCTCGCTTAACTGAAGACCAACTTCTCCTAATTTTAACCGAACGAACGCTATAGCGTCATTAGTGCTGACGTTCGCAGGTATCAATATAGCGATATCGTCGGAATACCTTCTTACACTTCCGCCAATATTTGTGAAATAATCATGCAATTCCTTGTCAAAACCAAGCAATGATATATTTGCATAAAGACCAGATAGCGGAGTTCCTTGAGGAATTCCAAAAAACTTCACGTTAGTCTCAACTACGCTATCGCCCTTGGTCCGCAGATATTTTCGAAACTGATAGGCGTTGCAAATTCGTCCTTTAGGGCGAAATTTTCCTTCCAATCGTTGTTCGATGACGCTCGTATCAACCCATTCGAACTGGGTCATCCTGGTAAATATCTTATAATCTGGATCAGACAATCGCTCTACATTGCGAACCTTTTTAATATTTTCAAGTAGGACTTCATGTCGAATATTGTCAAAAAACCCGCTAATGTCGACTGCTATCGCAGTTGTTTCGCCTCTTTGGCGAATTTCTTCAAATAAATTATTCGCATGAGTTATATTGTTACCAACGCCACGTCTATAAGCAAGTATCGAATCCGCAATTGGCTTATTTTTAATAAATTGCTCGAAGTCTTCTGAAATATTAGTAGAATAATGCTCTAAAATTGCAGAGTCATAGTGTGAGCCAAATTTAATCTCGCGCACCTTATCATTGAAGGTGATCACTCCTTTTTTATCTCGTTTGACTCGCCGCTCGGTTTTTGAAAATGCCAGAAGCGGCCAAAAACTATTTGACATAATTGCCGACGGCGTCGCCCGGATTTTTGCCCGATCCTGCTCACTCAAGGGCCGATCAAAGTGCAAATATTTCCGTTCGCGCGATACAAAATCGTCGGCCAACGGATCAAAATCGTCTTCTTCGGGTGCGTACCCGGAGGCATAGGATACCGTGCGTCCCATTTTCCTCCGGGTTACTTACCTTACTTCCGGACTAGCCGGTACGATAATTACCTCGTGTGGTATAATAGCATCGGTGATGCTGATATCTCCACAGCTCTGAAAGGAGTCGAATTCGAAGTGACGATTAACATCACCACGATCCTCCGCGCGGCGCGAATATTCGCACTTGCGGTCCTTAACGTCGCTCCCCTCCGCCTAAAGCGAAGGGCGTAACTAATATAGCCAACGATACCATTCATTGCAAGGTCACTACTTACGCACTTGATGAGTTTAACAAAGGCGCCAAATACCGCCCCGTAAAGCTCCCCTTCACCCCGGCCACCTTCTCAGGCGTCCCTTCCGCCACAACCTCCCCGCCGTTGACCTGCGGTCGCCTTCGGCCCACGCCGCCTTCCGGCCCCAGATCGAGCACCCAGTCGGCGGTTTTGATGACATCCAGGTTATGTTCGATCACCACCACGGTATTGCCCTGTTCAACCAGCGCGTGGAGCACTTCCAGTAGTTTGCGCACATCCTCAAAATGCAGCCCGGTGGTGGGTTCATCGAGGATGTAGAGCGTCTCCCCGTCGCGCGGCGGCTGAGTTCCTTGGCGCGTTTTACCCGCTGCGCCTCGCTGCCCTCACCACGTACCACCCGCCTCCTCGATCGCCTTCAGCAACGCCCGTTTACTCGCCGTGCGGCGCTTGCCGCTGTTGCGGGGCAGATCGGGCAGGCCGAGCGCGGCCTTTCGCTCGGCGATGCGTGCGCCGAATTCGGCCATGTCGATCACCGGGCGATCGGCCTCGGCCTCGGGCGGATCAGTCCTTGATGGCGTCGAGCCCATAGTCACCGGCGCTTTCCTCGCGAATTCGCTTATCCAGATAGTCGAAATCGGCGTCAGGATGAAGCGCTAGCAGCAATCGGGCCTGATCGATCCGGTCGCGGGCGGTGCCTGATGCATATTGGCCCATGCGATCGGCGATCAGATCTTCGACTGAGATCACCCGGAACAACGCGGTTTCGCCGATCGGTTGGACCAGTCGGATGCGGGCATAGTCGATTGTGCCGCCCATTGGGACAGCCGCAACCACCTCGAAACCCAGCGCGAGATCGGGGTGGATCCAGCCGCGCGTTGCCATACCGGGGCCAACCGGCTTGACGAAGCCGAGCCCCTGCAATTCCTCCTCCAGTTCGGCCTGGCGCGGCGTGCACAGATCGAAGTCACCGGTCGTGACCCCGCTGGTCGAATAGAATTCCGCCGCCGCGCCACCAACCAGCACCGGGCGGGGCAATCCCCGCGCAACCATCGCCTCGCTTGCCTGTGCGAGCAGCCGGAGTGCGGCTTCGAATTCGGGGCGGTAGCTCATTGGCGGCGCATTTCTTGCCGCCAGGACCCGTTCCCGTGTTCTCGCGAGGGCGGGAATATGGCCTGGGCTCCTGCCTTCGCAGGAGCACGAGGGTGGCGATGGCTCATCCAGTGGCGGCTTTGGCGGGGCGCTTTTCGAGCAGGGGCCGGAGATAATGACCGGTGAAGCTGCCCTTCACCCCCGCCACCTTCTCCGGCGTCCCTTCCGCCACAATCTCCCCGCCCTTCACGCCGCCCTCCGGCCCCAGGTCGAGCACCCAATCCGCCGTCTTGATGACGTCCAGGTTATGTTCGATCACGACGACCGTATTCCCCTGTTCGACCAGCGCGTGGAGCACTTCCAGCAGTTTGCGGACGTCTTCGAAATGCAGGCCGGTGGTCGGTTCGTCGAGGATGTAGAGCGTGTTGCCGGTCGCGCGCCGCGACAATTCCTTGGCGAGCTTGACGCGCTGTGCCTCACCGCCGCTGAGCGTCGTCGCCTGCTGGCCGACTTTGACGTACCCCAGGCCGACTTCCTGCAGCATCGCCATCTTGTCGCGGATCGGGGGGACGGCCTTGAAGAATTCGACCGCGTCCTCGACCGTCATGTTGAGCACATCGGCGATGGAGAGGCCCTTGAACTTCACCTCCAATGTTTCGCGGTTGTAGCGCGCGCCGTGGCAGACGTCGCAGGTGACATAGACGTCGGGCAGGAAGTGCATTTCGATCTTGAGCAGGCCGTCGCCCTGGCACGCCTCACACCGGCCGCCCTTGACGTTGAAGCTGAAGCGGCCGGGCTTGTAGCCGCGCGCCTGGCTTTCG
>NZ_NCGH01000013.1:0-92566 GCF_002281505.1 Sphingomonas sp. 28-62-20 | reverse complement strand
TTGCTTGAGCAACAGAGCGAAAGGTGGCGCGGGGTCTGCCCACGCCGGACCCGCCAGCGTCACGCTCGCGAGTCCGCCGAACAGCGCCGCAAGGCGCCGCCGGCTGATAAAGCCAGTCATAGAGATGTGATCCTTGCACGAGTTGGACTCGGGCGCGCCCCAGCGCGCGGCAGTGATCAGGCCTTAGGTGGTCTCAGCAACGATGTCGGGTCGATGCCAGCTTTAAGGGCTGAACGCGGCACCGACCAGTTGGTCGTGAATGACGCCTCATAGATCGGCGCGACGGCTGTATCAGGCACTGCGAGACTCTGCCCGACCATGTGCGCAGTAAGGTGCACGGCGCCGTCGGGGTCGCTCGAATCCTGTTTCTCATGATCGTGTGAGATCGAAACGGCGTGGATCGCATCGTCGTCGTGAACGCTGGCATTGTGCCATGTCGATACGGCACTCATCGTCATCAGCGCGATCAACGCGAGCAGGAACCCCCAAGGGGCAGATCGAGGTCGAACGAGCAGCACGCTCAGCAGTCTAAGCGGAGTGCTGCGTTGCGGCAAGGCAAACGCACTCATGCCTTGGGCCAGTGCGGGTGACGCTTGTCGATCACAAAGGCATGATCGCCGCTCTCGTGCTCTTTGAGGTGCGGGTCGCCAGCGGGAAGGTCGTGGTGATCGTGCGCCACCAGATCGGGATCGTTCGCCGGCCACAGCCGGATCGCCGCCAGCGTGCCGACCGCCGCGATAGCCGCCATCGCGCCGAACGCGGTCGCCATGCCGACCCGCGCGCCAAGCTGCCCGACCAGCGGATAGCAGAGCAGCCAGCAGACGTGGCTGAGTGCGAACTGCGCCGCGAACAATGCGGGGCGGTCTTCCGCATTGGCGGATCGGCGCAATAGCCGCCCGGACGGCGTGACGCTCGCCGAATAAGCGAGGCCCATGACGATCCACCCAGCAATCAGCATATACCAATAGCTGTCGGCCTTCCCCATCGTGGCGGTGACCAGCGCCATCGCGGCGAGCGCTAGCGCCATCAGTGTAGCGGCAGCGATCATCACGGTGCGATCGCCGACGCGGTCGAGGATGCGCGGCAGGGTGAGTGCCGCCGTAATCGACCCGCCGCCGAATGCCGCCAGCGTCAGCGCAACGTCGCGCTGGCTAAGCCCAAGCCCCCTCACGATCACCACGGTGTTGACGATCACCATCGCGCTCGCTGCCGCCGCCGCCAGCGTCAGCGCGAGCAGCCCGCGCAGGCGGGGCGTCTTCAGATAGATGCGTGTCCCGCGTGTCGTCTTGTCGTAGATGCCGCCTGCGTCTTCGACCGCCTTGGGTCGCGGCAGGGTGGTCGAGACCACCAGCAGTGCAGAAGCGACAAAGCCGACGGCGGTCCCGGCGAACAACCAATGGAAGCTGATGACGGTGAGCAACGCCGCGGCCAGGATTGGGCTGGTCAGGCTTTCCATGTCGTACGCAAGCCGAGATAGCGACAGCGCCCGCGTATAGTCGCGCTCTTCCGGTAACACGTCGGGGATCGTCGCCTGGAAGGTCGGCGTGAAGGCGGCCGATGCCGATTGCAGCACGAAGATCAGGACATAGACTTCCCAGACCTGCGTGACGAACGGCAGGCAGAGCGCAACGGCGGCACGGATCACGTCCATAACGACGAGCAGCGCCCGGCGCGGCACCTTGTTGGCGAAAGCTCCCGCGATCGGTGCCACGCCGACATAAGCGATCATCTTGATCGCCAGTGCCGTGCCCAGCACGGCACCCGCGTCGCCACCGGCGATGTCATAGGCAAGCAGCCCGAGCGCCACAGTCGCGAGCCCCGTGCCGATCAATGCAATGATCTGCGCAAGGAAAAGGTGGCGATAGGTACGGTTGGCCAGGACAGCGAGCATAGGCCGCATATCACTTGCTTATGCTCCCATGTCTATCCCCCCTGGGGGATATCATGGACAGGTTAGCGATGGCATGTCAGAGTCGAGGGATGGCTCATACAGCGCACACCAGCCACCCGGCGATCGTCAAACGTCTCAACCGGGCAACCGGCCACCTCCGCAGCATCGTCACCATGATCGAGGAGCAGCGGCCCTGCGTCGATATTGCCCAGCAGTTGCAGGCGGTCGAAAACGCTATCGCCAGTGCCAAGCGCGCGCTGATCAACGATCACATCGATCATTGCCTCGTCCACGCGGAGGAAGGCGAAGGCCCGCAACAGGCGATCGAGCAGTTTCGGGCGATCTCGAAATACTGGTGATTGTGGTGAATGGTTTTCGATATGAAAATTCGCCACGACCTTTCGGCAATTGCGATGTATTGGCCGTTGATTGACGCGAACGAATATCCGACTTTAGTCAGCGGCACACTAACTCGGCGAGGCTGCCGGTAGGCCATCTCGAACTTGAAATTAGTTGGCGAAGATCTGCTAACTGACATTGCCCGTCTGAAAAACCGCCGGACAATGATCGGGCCATTGCAGCGTTTCTGGTTATGGCGGTAGTCTCCGCTCGGGGGTGGGTCCCAAAAGCGACAATTTCGGCAATTTGTCGGTGACTTAAATCGGTCGTCAGAGCAAGCCAGCGACCGCCCGGTGAAGCTCTAGCGCCAAGCCTGCGACCGAGCCGAACTGACGTCGTTTCTTCTGAGAATTGACTTTAGCGATGCGCCAGCGCACTCAAACACCATGTTCGCGACGCTTATCCGTCACTTCTTGCTTCTCGCGGTCGTTATCGGCCTTGCGGGTCAGGGCGTCGCGCATGCTTCGGCGCCATGCGATGCCATGATGAAGGCTCAAGCCAGTCCGATGGCCGGCATGACCGACTGCGATGCGATGGCAGGTGCAGGCAAGAACAAAGCGCCCTGCAAGGATATGACGGCAGGCTGCTTTGCCATGGCAGGCTGTTCGACCGTCGCGGCGATCGACACGCACCCCGATCTCTTTGTATCACCCATGCCCATGACCATCGCGCCAACATGGCCTGCGACGCCGGTGCTGACCGGGCGCGAGATCGCGCCCGACCCCGACCCTCCTTCTCTGCTTGGCTGAAACGAAGCGAAGTGGGCGGCTGACCTGGCCGCCCCTTCGCGTGTTCGCTTCAACCAAGGGGTTGCACAATGAAAATGTTCTGGATGGCTGCGTTTGCAGTCATCGTCCCGCTTGGGACGGGCGCGGCGTTTGCCGAGCCGATGACGTTCGACGCCGCACTGAAGCGGGCGAGCGAAGCACCAAGCCTGCGCGGGCGGGATGCGAGTGTCGCGGCGGCGCGCTCATCGGCGATCGCTGCCGACCGGCTCCCTGATCCGACGCTTGATGTCGGGCTGAAGGATTTTCCGGTGACGGGACCTGACGCAGGCCAGTTCAACCGCGACAATTTCACGATGACTACCATCGGCGTCAGCCAGCAATTCACCAATCCGGCTAAGCGCCGTGCCCGCGCAGCACTGGCAGCAGCGGGCATTGGAGTGGCCGAAGCCGATCGGCTGATCGAAGCCCGCGCGGTGCAGCTCGAGACCGCACTGGCATGGATCGACGTCTATTATGGGCAAAAGCGTCTCGCATTGCTGCAGACACTCGATGCGAGCCTTGATGATCTGCAAAAGACCGTTAGCGCGCGTCTCGCCTCTGGCAGCGCGCGACCGTCACAGGCCCTCGAACCAGCTCAGCTCCGCGCCCAAGTCATCGACCGCCGCGCAACGCTTGTATCGGAAATCGCGCGCGCCAGAGCCAAGCTGGTCCGGTTCACCGGCGACCCCGATCCCCAAACAGCGGGCGACCCACCGGCACCGATGGTGGATGGTGCCCGGCTGCGAGCATCGCTTGGCGCCTTGCCCGCGCTCCGCGCCCGCGATGCAGCGACGTTGTCGGCGGAAGCACAGACCGGACTTGCGCGCGCCGACAAGCATCCCGACTGGACCGTGAGCGCGTCTTATGGCCGCCGCGAACCAGCCTTTGGTGATCTTGTGTCGGTGGGGGTCAGCATGGACCTGCCGCTCTTTGCCAAGCGTCGCCAGGACCCAAAGATTGCGGCGGCGGCGAGCGAGGCTGCCCGCACGAGGTTTGACCGGGAAGCCGCAGAACGCGAATGGGCAGCCGCGCTCGACGCTGATCTCGCCGAACATGCGATGCACCACCAACGCCTCGAAAATGCGCGCAATACGCTCGTGCCACTGGCCCGCCAGCGCGCCACGCTTGACCGCGACAGCTATGCGGCTGGCAAGACAGATTTGGGCACCGCGCTGCTTGCCACCCTTTCGGTTGCCGAAGCCGACGTCGATCTGCTCGACCGTGAAGCCGAGGTCGCGCGCGATGCCGTGCGGATCAACATCACCTATGCGGGGGACGACCGATGAGCATCGAAGCAACACGGGCGGCGCGGTTGCGCGCCGTGGCACTAATCGCTGTCGTCCTTGCAGGCGGCGGTGGATATTGGCTCGGCACGCAGCGCGGCGGTGGCACTGCAGCGACTGAGGCGACCGGGCCGGGGGGCAAGATCCTCTATTATTACGACCCGATGTTCCCGAACCAGAAGTTCGACAAGCCGGGTAAATCGCCGTTCATGGACATGCAGCTGATGCCCAAATACGCCGACGGCGCTGGGCCAGGAGCTGCACCCGGCGTGAGCATCGACTCTTCGGCGATGCAGAATCTCGGCATCCGTGTGGTGGCTGCCAAGACCGGCACGCTGGCATCGACCCTCAATGTCACGGGCAACATCGAGTTCAACCAGCGTGACGTCGCGGTCGTTCAGGCGCGCTCGGGCGGGTTCGTCCAACGCGTCTATGCCCGCGCGCCCGGCGATGTGATCGGGGCTGGCGCGCCGGTTGCCGATGTCCAGCTTCCCGAATGGGGCGGCGCGCAAACCGAGTTTCTGAGCGTGCGGCGGATTGGCAATCCATCGCTCACTGCTGCTGCCAGGCAACGACTCCGTCTGCTCGGCATGTCCGATAGCGTGATTGCGGGTGTCGAACGCAGCGGACGCACGAACGGCACCGTCACGATCACAAGCCCCATCAGTGGCGTCATCCAGACGCTCGATGCCCGCGCCGGCGTGACGCTCGCCATGGGCCAAACCCTTGCACAGGTAACCGGCCTCGGAACCGTCTGGCTGAACGCCGCCGTGCCCGAAGCCCAGGCCGGGGCCGTTCGCGTCGGTCAAAGTGCGACGGCGACATTGACTGCTTTTCCAGGCGAGACGTTCGGCGGGCGCGTGATCGCTATCTTGCCGACTGCCCAAACCGATAGCCGCACGCTGACAGTTCGGATCGAGCTCGCCAATCGTGGTGGCCGGTTGCGGCCGGGCATGTTCGCGCAGGTCGGTCTTGGCGGCGATGCCCGTCCGGCATTGCTGGTTCCCAGCGAAGCCGTGATCCGTACCGGTACGCGCACGATCGTCATGCTGGCATCGAAGGACGGACGCTACCACCCCGCCGAAGTGCGTACAGGCCGTGAGGGTGGCGGCCAGACCGAAATCCTCGAAGGCTTGCGCGAAGGCGAACAGGTCGTCGCCTCGGGGCAATTCCTGCTCGACTCCGAGGCGAGCTTGACCGGCATTGCCGTCCGTCCGCTGGGTGGCGCAAAATGATCGAAGCCATCATCCGCGCTTCTGTGAAAGCACGTGGGCTGGTCGTTGTCGCCGCGCTGGTGCTGACCATCATCGGCATCGGCGCAGCGCGGACCACGCCCGTTGATGCACTGCCCGATCTGTCGGACGTGCAGGTCATCATCCGCACCACCTACCCGGGACAAGCGCCCCAGATCGTCGAGAACCAGGTTACCTATCCGCTCACCACGACGATGCTGTCGGTTCCCGGCGCGCGCGTCGTGCGGGGCTATTCGTTCGTCGGCGATAGCTTTGTCTACGTGCTGTTCGAGGATGGCACCGACCTTTATTGGGCACGTAGCCGCGTGCTCGAATATCTCAGTCAGGTGCAGGGCCGTTTGCCCGCAGGCGCGACCGCCTCACTCGGCCCCGATTCCACGGGCGTCGACTGGATCTACGAATATGCGCTGGTCGACAAGACCGGCCGCCACGATCTCGCGCAACTTCGCAGCATCCAGGACTGGTTCCTGCGCTATGAACTGAAATCGGTCCCGGGCGTCGCTGAGGTCGCCAGCATCGGCGGGATGGTCAAACAATATCAGGTGGTGCTCGATCCGCAAAAGCTCGCCGCCTACGGCGTCACGGCGAACGATGTCAGCGATGCCCTCAAGCGCGCCAATCAGGAGACCGGCGGCGGTGTCGTCGAAATGGCCGAAGCCGAATATATCGTCCGCGCAACCGGTTATCTCAAAACACTCGACGACTTCCGCGCGGTCCCGCTGAAAACCGCAGGCGGCATTCCCGTGACAGTTGGCGATGTCGCCACCGTTCAAGTCGGCCCTGACATGCGCCGCGGTATCGCCGAGCTTAACGGCGAAGGCGAAGTCGCAGGCGGCGTCATCGTGATGCGCCAAGGCAAGAATGCCCGCGAGGTGATCGAAGGGGTGCGCACCAAGCTGGCCGAACTCAAGGCCAGCCTGCCGCCCGGTGTCGAGATCATCACGACCTATGACCGCTCGGGCCTGATCGACCGCGCGGTTGAAAACCTGACCGGCAAGCTCTTCGAGGAATTTGCCATCGTCGCGCTGGTTTGCGCGCTGTTCCTTTGGCACGTCCGCTCGGCATTGGTTGCGGTGTTGACGCTGCCGCTCGGTATCCTGATCGCGTTCCTCGTGATGCGGGTTCAAGGGCTGAACGCAAACATCCTGTCACTCGGCGGCATTGCGATCGCAATCGGCGCGATGGTCGATGCGGCCGTCGTCATGATCGAGAATGCCCACAAGCATCTCGAGCGCTGGGCGCACGATCACCCTGATACCGAACTCAAAGGTGCAGAACGCTGGCGCGTCATCACCGATGCGGCAGCCGAAGTCGGACCTGCACTTTTTCTCAGCCTGCTCATCATCACTTTCTCGTTCATCCCCATCTTCTCGTTGCAGGGTCAGGAAGGCCGACTGTTCGCGCCGCTCGCCTTCACGAAGACCTATGCGATGGCGGGCGCGGCGCTGCTCTCGATCACGCTTGTCCCTGTGCTCATGGGGTGGCTGATCCGTGGCAAGATACCCGCCGAACAGAGCAACCCGATCAATCGTTTCCTCACGCGCATCTACCGCCCCGCGCTGGACTGGGTGCTGGCCAAACCCAAGCAAGCCCTCCTCATTGCGGGATTGGTGTTCGCATCGAGCCTTTGGCCGATAAGTCAGACCGGCGGCGAGTTTATGCCGCAACTGAACGAAGGCGATCTGCTCTATATGCCCTCGGCATTACCGGGCATTTCTACCGCCAAGGCGTCGATGCTGCTTCAACAGACCGACCGGCTCATCAAGACAGTGCCCGAAGTCGAAAGCGTGTTCGGCAAAGCCGGCCGCGCCGATACCGCCACCGACCCTGCGCCGCTCGAAATGTTCGAGACGACGATCCGATTCAAACCCAAAAGCGAATGGCGCGCGGGGATGACGCAGGGCAAATTGATCGAAGCGCTCGACAAAACCGTCAAAGTCCCCGGCCTCGCCAATTTCTGGATACCGCCGATCCGCAACCGCATCGACATGCTGGCGACCGGTATTAAGAGCCCGATCGGCATCAAGGTGTCCGGCGCCGACCTCGGCGACATCGACCGCACTGCGCGCGAGATTGAAGCGGTGGCGAAGACCGTGCCGGGCATCAGCTCGGCGCTCTCCGAACGGCTTTCCGGCGGACGCTATATCGACGTCAATATCAATCGGGCCGCCGCCGCGCGGTACGGCCTCAACGTCGCTGACGTACAAGGCATCGTATCGGGGGCCATCGGCGGCGAAGCGGTCGGACAGACCGTCGAAGGCCTGGCGCGCTACCCCATCAGCGTTCGATACCCGCGCGAAGTCCGCGACAGCCTCGATAAGATCGTCAATCTGCCGGTCCTGACGCCCTCGCGTCAGCAAATCACGCTGGGGACTGTGGCCGATGTCCGCATCACCAACGGCCCGCCAATGCTCCGCAGCGAAAATGGCCGTCCTGCCACCTGGGTCTATATCGACGGGCGTAGCCGCGCGCTCACCGATATCGTTGGTGACCTGCAACGCGCGATTACACAGAAGGTTAAGTTGCCGCCCGGCATCAGTGTTGCCTACACGGGCCAATTCGAGTTTCTCCAACGCGCGACGCAACGATTGACGATCGTCGTGCCCGCCACGTTGCTGATCATCTTCGCGCTGCTCTACGCGACCTTCCGGCGTTGGGATGAAGCCGCGCTCATTATGGCGACCTTGCCGTTTGCGCTCACCGGCGGGGTCTGGCTGCTCTATCTGCTCGGCTATAACCAGTCGGTCGCAACCGGCGTCGGATTCATCGCGCTGGCGGGCGTGTCAGCCGAGTTCGGCGTGGTCATGCTCATCTACCTCAAGCACGCGTTGGCGGAGCATCGGCCTGAGGACGTCGAAGCCGCCGTCCGCGAAGGCGCGCTGCTCCGCGTGCGACCTAAAGCAATGACGGTCGCTGTCATCCTCGCCGGGCTGTTCCCGATCCTGATCGGCACCGGCACCGGGTCCGAAGTCATGAGTCGGATCGCCGCGCCAATGATCGGTGGCATGATTACCGCGCCACTACTGTCGATGCTTATCATCCCGGCGGCCTATCTGCTGATGCGGCGACCGCGCCCTAATTCCATCCCGCAAAGCTAAGGAGAACTGTTATGACCAAAGTCCTGACTATCGTTGCACTGCCCGCGCTTCTTGTTGTTGCCGGATGCAGCAAGCCTGCCGAGCAAGCTGCGACACCGACCGCCTCAAACGCGATGGCGAACATGGAGATGTCGACCGCATCCAAAACGGGCAAGGCCACAGGAACGGTTACCGCAATCGATACTGCGACAGGCAAGATCACGCTGGATCACAGCCCCGTTCCCGAGCTGCAGTGGCCCGCCATGACGATGGGATTTGGTGCGAAGCCGGAACAGCTCAAGGGCTTGGCCGTCGGCGATAAAGTCGCATTCGAGTTTACCATGAAGGGCACCACTGCGGAAATCTCGACAATCTCAAAGCAATGACGCTGTTCTATCGGCAATGGACGGATTTAGCTGTCGGTTCGTGCGGGTGAGCCACCGTAAGTGGCTCGCTTACGCCGAAACGGCCAGCGCATGAGCAGAAGGACCGTGCCGGCGAGCCCGAGGGTCAAACCGCCAAGGGCAAAGGCGAGCAGCCACCATGTGTTGAAGTTTTCGTGGTTCGACCAATCCATGATGTGGAGGCCCCAGAAAAAGTCGTAGAGCCGCCACGTTCCTGTGCGGACGGCGGCGATTCTGCCTGTGCCGGTCACAAACACGCGGGTATGGTCGGCGTCGGCAAAAGCTACACGCCATGCCGGGAGTAAACCACGATATTCGGTACTCTCGGTCGTAATGCGTTCGGTTGTCGACGTGGGATGGCCCGTGCCGATCCAGGCGGTGTCGGCAATTTTCTTCGCCTGTGCCGCTGTCACAAAGGGGAGCGCCGATCCGGTCGATCCGTCGAACAGCTTGATCCCGCTCTTCGTTGCGACCTCGAAAACGGGTCGGCCGAGCACAACGCGAACCGTCACGCTTTCAGCGTCGCCGCCAGCGCTGCGCAGCACCGTGTTGACGTCGGCAAGAGGAACACTCTGCGGGATTGCCGTCACGGTCTTGCGATCAACAAGATGGTCGCCATGCACCTTGTCGATCGAAAGAAAGCTCATCAGCGCGCCGCTGGAAAACCACAGAATCAGCTGGAATCCGATGACGAGCGCCAGCCATTTGTGAAGGCGGCTGGCAATCATGTGGATCCGTTGGCGACGTAGTTTCAGCTCCTGTTCCTTCCTATTGAGCAGGTTTGCCGTGGCTGCTGAGCCAGCCCTGAAGCTCGCCGATGTCCTTTTCCTGCATGTCGATGGTCATCTGTGCCATCCGCTTGGTATCGGCGTCGGATGCCTGGGCGAGTGCAACACGCGACATGGCAATGGCACCACGATGATGCTCGATCATCTTACGGGTCCACTTTTCGGAAGCGTCACCCGCCTTGGCCATCATCATCTTCATATGCATGTCCATCTCGGACTTCGCATAGGGGTTCGACGGGTCATTCATCATCATCGAATGATCCATGCCTGCCATACCCGACATAGCGGGTTTAGCCGGCTTAGCGTGCTTGTGCTCGTGTGCGAGCGCCGGGGTCGCCAGTGCGAATGCCGCAATCGCGGCAATTGTGTAGGTCAGTTTCATTGATCGTTCCTTCGTCGGGGCCCCCGCCTGTCGTAACCAGTCGCAGCGCCGGATGGGCCAGCCTGCAACGCGGTAATATCAAAACCAGAATCGAATGCCGGCAACGAGGCCCGCGCTGGTGGGGTTCTCGCCATCGGATAGGGCGCGAACTGGCGCTTGATCTCGTAGCGAAGCCGCAAGCCGACCTCGGCTGTGGACAGCCCCGCGCCGATCCGGCTCGATGGCACATCCTGCGCTGCAAAATTCAGCTCGACGCGAGGCTGCAAGATCAGCCGCTGAGTGAGGCGCTGGTCGTAATAGCCTTCGAGACGCCCAAGCACGTCGCCCTTGTCTGACAGGAACAGCGCGCCTCCGACCTCGAACCAATAGGGTGCAAGACCTTCAAAGCCCACGGTCGCATAGGTGCGTCGTGCCCCGCGCCCGAGATCCTGGCGGATGCCGACCTGCGCGTTGAAATAGGGATCGATGGCGCGGCTGTAGAGCGCTTGCACTTCGGCTTCATCGACCCCTTCTCCGAACCGGCCCTCGCCTTCGGTCTTGATCGTAAAGCGGTTGATGTCGCCACCATACCAGCCCTCACCGTCCCATCGGAAGCCATCCTGCCCGCGACGGGGCTGATACTCAGCGAGGTTGAACATAACGAAGCCGAACGTCTGCGCACCGCTCTCGTTCATCATTTGCCGATGCGACCGTTCGATGTCGGCGGCGGGGAAAATGCGCGTCGCATAATGATCAGAAGGCGGCGCGGGCGCGGGCGCGTTACCTGCGGGCAGATCGGTGCCGCTTTTGGCCATGTCGGGCATCGCGCCCTGGCCGGTTGCGACACCGTCCACCGGCGGCGATGATGCGGCCGCGTTATCACCCGACATGTCCATTCCGGGCATGGTCGCGTGATCCATCCCGCTCATGTCATCCGCTTTGGGAGCGGGCGATGAGGGTCCCTTGTCAGGAGCGCGTTTGACCGGCTTTGCCTGCGGCTTGGGAGCTACGGGCTTGCGCGGTTTGGTCACAGCTTTGGGCGCAGGCATTTTCATGCCCGGCATCGAACCATGGTCCATCCCCGACATGCTCTGGGCTAGCGCGGGTGAAGTCGCACCGAGCGAGGCAGCCAGAGCAAAGGCGATGACGCGACTCACGCGGCTTCGCCGCGCGGACGGACGCTGACGACACGCATCATGCCCGCCGCCATGTGGTAGAGCAGGTGGCAGTGAAATGCCCAGTCGCCGACGGCATCGGCCGTCACGTCGAATGTCACCTTGCCGCCAGGCTGCACGATCACAGTGTGCTTGCGCGGAGCGTGGTCGCCGTGCCCCGTCACTAGTTCGAAGAAATGCCCGTGCAGATGGATCGGGTGGCTCATCATAGAGTCGTTGATGAGGTTCACCCGCACCCGCTCGCCTTCGATAAAGGGAATTGGCGCATGATGGTCGGACATCTTCACGCCATCGAACGACCACATGAAGCGTTCCATGTTCCCGGTCAGATGTAGATCGAGCGACCGGTCAGGGGCGCGCACATCCGGGTTGCGGTCGAGCGCCATCAGGTCGCGGTACGTCAGCACCTTGTGGCCGATGTCCTGCAGACCCTGACCCGGCTCGCCAGTGCGATCCATCGGCATCGGCGAAATCGTCTGCACGCCGGGATCGCGTTTCACCTGTGGCGCGGCCGAAAAGTCGCGCATCTTCATGCTACCGTGATCCATGCCCGCCATCGCCCCGGCGGCGGGCGCTGCCCCCGACATGTCCATTTCCGGCATCGCCGCGTCTGGCGCTGGAGCGGGTGCCGACATGTCCATCGTCGCGGCACCATGCCCCATCGCCGCATGATCCATCCCGGCCATCGAACCACCCGACATGTCAATGCCGCTCATGTCGCCCATGCCCATGTCTGTCATGTTGGCAAGCGGACGTTTGCGAAGCGGCGGTACCTCGGCGACCATACCTGCGCGCGGCGCAAGCGTCGCACGCGCCATGCCGGAACGGTCGGCCGCCTCGCCGACGAACGTGTAGGCCCGGTTGTCACTTGGCGTCACGATCACGTCATAGGTCTCGGCAACGCCGATCTGGAACTCGTCGACCTCGACCGGGCGAACGTTCAGACCGTCGGCCTGTACGACTGTCATCCGCAAACCTGGAATGCGGACGTTGAAAAACGTCATCGCCGAGGCGTTGATGATGCGGAAGCGAACGCGCTCGCCGGGCTTGAACAGGGCCGTCCAGTTGTCGCGTGGACCGTGGCCGTTGACGAGAAACGAATAAGTCGATCCGTTTGTGTCGGCGATGTCGGTCGGGTCCATCCGCATCTTGCCCCAATCGATCCGATCCTTGATCGGCTGATCCCGCCCGGCGAGTAACCCGCCGAGCGTCTGGCGCTGCATGTTGAAGTGGCCTGGATTGACCTTCATGTTCCGGAATATTGCTTCGGGCGACAATGGGCTGTGATCCGACAGCACAATAACATGCTCGCGGTCCGAACCGATGGGATCGACGCCCTCGGGATCGATAACAATTGGCCCATAAAGGCCCTCTTGCTCCTGGAAGCCCGAGTGGCTGTGATACCAATAGGTGCCCGCCTGATTGACCGGGAATTCATAGACAAAGGTCGAGCGCGGCTTGATCCCCGGGAAGCTGACGCCGGGCACCCCGTCATATTGGAACGGGACGAGCAAGCCGTGCCAGTGGATCGAGGAGTCAACGTCAAGCTCGTTCGACACAGACAGCCGGACTTTTTGGCCCTGACGCAACCGGATAAGCGGTCCCGGTACGGTTCCGTTGATGCCAATGGCGCGGAACGGCTTGCCGTCGATCCGCATCGCCTGCCGCGCAATCCGCAGGGTGACATCGGAACCGCTCACAGTTGGCAGTGGCGCAATAATGCCCGTCGACGCAGATTGCGCCCAGGCCGGGAACCACCCGGCCAGCGCAGCAGTGCCGCCGACCGCAGCCCCCGCGCGCAGCAGCGCGCGACGATCGATTACAGGGAGGGTTGCTGAGAGTTCGCTTGGTGTCATGCGAGTCATACGCGGCGCGGCCCGTCTTCCCTCAAAGCCTCGTTCAGTTTCTGGCGCGCACGATACAGGCGGGTCTCGACCGTCTTTTCGCTCACCCCCAGCGTCGCTGCGACCTCGGCTTGCGACATGTCCTCGATCGTCCGGAGCAACAGCGCTTCTTTCAGTCGCGCTGGCAAAGTAGCAATAGCAGCCGCGACGCGCGTCAGCCTCTCCCGGTCTTCGGCGGTACGGTCTGCCCCTACAGCCTCGTCGGGGATTGAATGACCGACGTGGTCAGGCATTCCCAGGCTGAACAACCGCCGCACTGCGCGTCGTCGTCCCCAGTCGCGCGCCTTGTTGAGCGCAATCCGCGCGATCCAGGCACGGAATGGACGCGCGGTGTCAAAGCGATCGAGCGCACCGAATGCGGCGATCAATGTTTCCTGGGTGATATCCATCGCTTCGTCGGCGTCGCCGGTTGCACTGCGGACCAGCCGGTAGACGGCCTCACGGTGGCGTTCGGCGAGCACGCGGTAGGCGGCTTGGACACCCCTGCGTGCTAACGCGACCAATTCCCCGTCAGACGCGTCATCAAGCGCAAGCGTCACTGCGCGTCAGCGGTCAGCGCCTTGACCACAGCCTGGTCGAACACTGCCGTCTGGTCGCGCCTCAGGAGCGATCGCATGGCAAAAACATGTTCGAGCGTTACCTTCTGCAACTTCCCCATGGTCACGTGGCAGGCGTCGACAGCTGCGGCGACACGCGGACCAAAGCCGTGCTCGGTCTCGATTGCTTCGGCGAGCCGGGCGTTGTCGGCACGCAGTTCGAGTTCGAGCGCTTTGCGGCGAACCGAAAATGTTGCTTCAAGGGCGTCGAGCTTCGCATGCTGTTGAGCATCAAGCGTAAGCTTGTCGTGCAACAAGGCGTGAAGTTCGGCACCCGTGTGCGACGGTGCTGGAAGCAAAACTCGTCCGATAAAAACACCGGCGATTGCAGCGACAAACGCGATGACCCCGATAATCGCGGCACGGCGCACCGCGGTCACGGCGTTTGTCCAAGCAACGTCGAAGGCATGAGTGGGGAATTGGCTGCAAAGGGTGTCAGCGAGCCTTGCGCCGACGCCGGCTCGGTCGGTAACCCGGCACCGGCCATCCCGACAACGAGTGCAAAAATGGTAGCAAACGCAATCGGCCGACGAAGATCACCGGCGCGTGCCGCCGCCACATCGGCGAGCATTGCCCCGTCGATCGTCGCAAGCTGTGGCGGCACGGGCATTTGACCCAGCTGGATCACCAAATCTTCGACATCGCTCATAATCGTCCTCCGGCCCGATCATACTATACGGCGCTCGCCCGCGTTCCCCTCAATCGACCACTATGAGGGGTTGGTCGTTGCGACGCGTATGCATAGCGACCCAACTGAGGAGCCTGCCATGATCAATCGCTTTCGCGCCGCCATGTTCGCCCTTGCTGCCTTTGCAACGAGCAACGCAGCGCTGGCGCATACCCATCTCGTAGCGTCGACTCCGGCCGCCAATGCCAGCGTCGTGAAACCGACCACTATCTCGCTCAACTTTAACGAGAAGGTCATGGCTGAATTCTCGGGGGCCGAAGTGGTCATGACCGGGATGCCGGGAATGGCGAACCACCAGCCGATGAAACTTTCAGGGTTGAAGTCAAACTGGAGCGAGGACGGCAAGACGCTGACGCTTGTCGCCGGCCGCGCTTTCCCGGTCGGCACTTATCAGGTGACCTGGCACGCGGTGGGCGCGGACACGCACCGGATGCAGGGTACGTTTACGTTTTCGGTCAAATAACGGGTGAGTGACCCGCTCTACATCGGCATCCGGTTCGCGCTTTACGCGGACTTGATGCTGCTGTTCGGCTTACCCTTCTTCGCAATTTATACGCCGGGCGAGCGAGGAAACTTTCCCCATCGTCGCCGGGTGCTCGGCTTCCTCGCCGTGCTCGGAATAGCGCTTTCGGCCCTGTCGATCGCGGCGATGACCGCATCGATGGCGGGCGTCTCGCTTCTCCAAGTCGATCGCGCGTCAATCGTCATGATGGTGTCTGACACGCCGATGGGCACGGCGTGGGCCGTGCGAATGGCTGCGCTCACCGCGGTTGCGATCAGCGCACTCATCAAAGCACCGCCAGTCCCCGTCGCGGTGCTCGGGGCGATCGCGCTCGGCACGCTAGCGTGGACAGGGCACGGTTCCGCTGGCGAAGGGAACGCCGGGATAGTACAGTTCCTGGGCGATCTAGCGCATCTGCTGGCAGCGGGCGCTTGGCTCGGCGCGCTCGTCGCACTGAGCTATATGGTCTGGGCAGCGCGCGACGCAGCGGCGACACAGCATGCCCTGGCCAGATTTGCATCGGCCGGCACACTTATCGTTGCGGCCATCATTGGCAGCGGGCTGATCAATGGTGTCTATCTCGTCGGCTGGTCCAATCTCGGCATGCTGCCGCGCACAAGCTATGGGCAATTGCTAATTCTAAAAATCGCATTGTTTTGCGGGATGCTCGTGCTCGCGGCACTGAATCGGTTCCGGCTGACTCCCGCGCTGCATGCAGCAATCGAACCCGACGGGACCGTTCTCGCGTGGCGAGAGTTACGTCTAAGCCTCATACTCGAATTGAGCTTGGCAGCAGCGATCCTGGGCTTGGTCGCATGGCTAGGTACATTGGAACCGCCAATGTCGATGTGAGCCACCAAGCACATACGAAGGTACAGGCGATGCCAAAGGCAATCCCACTCTCGATCCTAACTGCAATGCTGCTTTCGGGCTGCGCCACGACCGGCGACCGGATGGCGACGAGCGAACAACGCGCCGCGTGCGTGGAAATGGAAAAGAACATGGGGCTCGGCAGTCCTCACGATCATGGCGAAATGAAAGGCAGAGGCCTGAACTCGATGAATCTGAGCCATGAGCGCTGCGTCCAGATACTCAAGCAGCCGATTTGAGCGGCGATCGGCGGGCGTGGTGTGCCCGCCGACGCTACCGCTCAGTCCTGGGCCATTCGAGGGAATACACGCATCAGCTCTTCGAGCTTGATCGCCCGTGTTTCTGCGTCGCCGCTGGCGGCAGCTTCATCGAGACAATGGCTGACGTGACCGCGCAAGCCGCGCAAGAGTTCGGCCTCGACTTTTGACAATGCGGCCCGTGCCGCCTGCACCTGCGTCACGACGTCGATACAGTAGCGGTCGTTGCCGATCATTGCGGCAATTCCCCTTATTTGCCCCTCGATGCGCGCGAGCCGCTTTCCCAAAGCATCCTTGTTACCGCTGTATCCTCGCATGTGTTCCTCTGATCCACGTCCGGATTGCATATACCCCTTGGGGGTATCATATAGTGTGCGGGGCGGCTGGAAACAGGAGTTATTTATGACCCACCCGGACACAAGCATTCATGCGCACAGGCTCAGCGTCAACCGGCTGGCAATGACCGGCGCACTGTCGACTACGCTACTCTTCATATTGTGCTGGGTCGCAGGCGCGCTTGGCTTCGTTGGCAGCCACGCGTTTATTGCGCTCTTCACCCTGGCTCCGGTCCTCTCGGTCACGGCACTTTGCATCGGCATGCTTAGTGCTGCGGTGTTCGGCGGCATCGGCGGGGCGGCAATCGCACTAATCTACAACGTCCTCGGCCAGCGCGCTGCGTGAAACTGCCGTATCGCAGGAGTATTTGATATCGTGACCGAACATCCCGCAGCCGCATCATCCATGCCGGCCACCAAGCCTGACGACGCCGTCGAAGGCGGATGCTGTGGCTGCTCAACCTCCAAGGTAGCGGAGACTGGTGGCAGTGTCCTTGATCCGGTTTGCGGGATGACGGTCGATCCAGCAAAAACGGCCCATCACGCGACTCACGATGGAACGGAATATCATTTCTGTTCCGCGGGATGCCGGACGAAGTTCGTCGCCGCTCCAGCGCAATATCTGAAGGAAGGCCCACCCGCCGCGCCCCAGGCTGCGGAGGGCGCGATCTGGACATGTCCGATGCACCCCGAAATCCGCAGGCCCGGTCCGGGCAATTGTCCGATCTGCGGCATGGCGCTCGAACCCGAGGCACCGTCGCTCGACGACGCACCTAACCCCGAACTGATCGATTTCACCCGCCGCTGGTGGGTGTCGGCGGCGCTGGCAGTTCCACTGCTGGCGCTCACGATGGGAACCGATTTGCTCGGGCTACATCTGGTGAGCGCGACAATTTCGCCGTGGCTCCAACTTGCCTTGGCCGCCCCGATCGTCTTGTGGGCAGGCGCTCCCTTTTTCGTTCGCGGCTGGACTTCGCTCAAGACGCGCCACCTCAATATGTTCACGCTGATCTCGATCGGGGTGGGCGCAGCGTTCCTTTACAGTCTTGTCGCGACACTCGTGCCGGGTATTTTTCCCGACACGTTCAAGATGCACGGGATGGTGCCGGTCTATTATGAAGCGGCGGGTGTCGTGGTCGCGCTGGTCCTACTCGGCCAGGTGCTCGAACTCCGCGCGCGCGCCTCGACTGGTAAAGCGATCCGAGCGCTCCTGAACCTTGCACCAAAGACCGCGCGGCGGATTGCACCTGACGGCACGGAGACCGAAGTACCACTCGTCGAAATTGTCGCAGGCGACCATCTCCGGATCCGTCCCGGTGAGGCCGTGCCTGTCGATGGCATCGTCGTTGACGGCAGGTCGTCCGTCGATGAGTCGATGCTGACCGGGGAACCGCTCCCCGTTGAAAAAGAACCAACGAGCGCGCTGACAGGCGGCACGGTCAACGGCACCGGCAGCCTGGTCATGGAAGCGCAAGCGGTCGGCAGCGACACAATGCTCGCGCGCATCGTCAGGATGGTTGCCGAGGCGCAGCGCAGTCGGGCACCGATTCAAGCCGTCGCCGACCGTATCTCGGGCTGGTTCGTGCCGCTGGTTATCGCCATTGCGATTGCCACGTTCATCGTCTGGAGCCTTGTCGGTCCCGAACCGCGCATCGGTCATGCACTGCTCAACGCGATTGCGGTGCTGATCATTGCCTGTCCGTGTGCGCTTGGGCTGGCGACGCCGATGTCGATCATGGTCGGGACCGGACGCGGCGCACAGGCAGGCGTGCTCGTGAAAAGCGCCGAAGCGCTTCAGGGCTTTGAACAGGTGGACACCTTGCTGATCGACAAGACCGGGACGCTGACCGAGGGCAAACCCAAGCTCGTCGGCATTGAGACGATCGGCGAAGTTGCCGAAGACGAACTGCTGCGGCTCGTCGCATCGGTCGAGGCGCGTTCCGAACACCCACTCGCCCACGCCATCGTCATGGCGGCAAAAGAGCGCAAACTCGTGCTGGCCGATCCAGCGGGATTCGAAGTCCAGGTCGGCGCTGGCATCAGCGCGACAGTTGACGGGCGCACCGTCGTCATCGGCAACACCGCCCAAATGCAAAGCGTGGGTGTCGACCCGCAACCGCTGTTCGACGCTTCGGAGGCCAAACGCCGCCAGGGCGCTGGCGTCATGCTGGTCGCCGTCGATGGTGCACTCGCTGGCTTTATCGCCGTTGCCGACCCGATCCGCGCCAACGCAAGGGATTCAATCACCGCACTGCGCAAGCAGGGGCTGCGGATTATCATGCTCACCGGTGACAACCCGACGACGGCGAAGATCGTCGCCGATGCCGTGGGCGGCCTGGATAGCGTTCGCGCCGAACTCAAACCCGAAGACAAGGCACGCATTGTCGCCGAACTGAAGGCTCAGGGTGCAAAGGTCGCGATGGCAGGCGACGGCATCAACGATGCGCCCGCACTCGCAGCTGCCGATGTCGGCCTAGCGATGGGCACGGGCACAGACGTCGCCATTGAAAGCGCCGGGATCACGCTGACCAAGGGCGATCTCGCTGCCATCGTCCGCGCCCGCACCCTCGCAAAGGCAACGATGGCCAATATCCGCCAGAACCTGTTCTTCTCGTTCGTGTTCAACGGCATTGGAGTGCCGGTTGCGGCGGGTGTTCTCTATCCGATAACGGGTTTGTTGATGTCACCGATGTTCGCGGGTGCCGCGATGGCACTATCGTCGTTCACCGTCGTCGCAAATTCACTGCGACTGAACCGCGTTAAACTCTAGGTGTCCATCAAACGCGACGGTCTGACCTGACGTCAAAAGGCCGCCAATCTGATTTGAACCAAATTGCCGCCATTCCGCCCTCTGCAAGTCGTTGCACGCCAGAACCCTACGCCACTCGGTAACTTGTTGAACTTCATCGATCCTGCCGCTTCTTGATCGACCCCGATGAATCGTCGCCCGCGCGAGCGGGCGACGCACACGGGATTGATATCGGTGAACACGCTCGCTTTCAGGTCGGAGAGCTACGCGCGCGGCGCACGGATGCTGCGCACCGCGCTCGGGCCCGCGATCGCCGGCTTCCTCGACGATGCGAGCGTCGTCGAGGTGATGCTCAACCCGGACGGGCGGCTGTGGATCGACCGGTTGACCGGCGGTCTCGAAGATACCGGCGCGCGCCTCAGCCCCGCCGATGGCGACCGCATCGTGCGCCTGGTCGCACACCATGTCGGTGCCGAGGTCCATGCCCAGGCGCCGCGTGTTTCCGCCGAGTTGCCGGAGACCGGCGAGCGGTTCGAGGGGCTGCTTCCGCCCGTTGTCGCCGCGCCCAGCTTCGCGATCCGCAAACCCGCCGTCGCGGTGTTCGGCCTCGGCGACTATGTCGCCAGCGGGATCATGACCGAGCCGCAGGCGGTCATCCTGCGCGCCGCCGTCCACGAGCGCCGCAATATCCTGGTCGCGGGCGGCACCTCGACCGGCAAGACGACGCTCGTCAACGCGCTCCTCGCCGAGGTCGCCCTGACCGGCGACCGCGTGGTGCTGATCGAGGACACGCGCGAGCTGCAGTGCGCCGCGCCCAACCTCGTGGCGCTGCGCACCAAGGACGGCGCCGCCAGCCTCACCGATCTCGTCCGTTCGGCGCTTCGCTTGCGCCCCGATCGGATTCCGATCGGCGAGGTCCGCGGCGGCGAGGCGCTCGACCTCATCAAAGCGTGGGGAACCGGCCACCCCGGCGGGGTCGGCACGCTCCATGCCGGGTCCGCGCTCGGCGCGCTGCGCCGGCTCGAGCAACTCGTCCAGGAAGCGGTCGTGACGGTGCCGCGCGCGCTGATCGCCGAGACCATCGATCTCGTAGCGGTCCTGTCGGGTCGCGGCGCGGCCCGCCGCCTCGCCGAACTCGCCCGCGTCGAAGGCATCGGCCCCGACGGCGACTACCGCCTGACACCCGCAACCCCGCTGACCCAAGGAGACCCCGCATGACCTCGCTCCGCCGCCGGTTGACCGGCACCGCCCAGTTCACCGCGCTCATGGTGCTGACCGCTCCGGCCTATGCCGCCGGCTCCTCGATGCCGTGGGAAGCTCCGCTCCAGTCGATCCTCGACTCGATCCAGGGCCCGGTCGCCAAGATCATCGCGGTGATCATCATCATCGTCACTGGCCTTACGCTGGCGTTCGGCGACACCTCGGGCGGGTTCCGACGCCTCGTCCAGATCGTGTTCGGCCTTTCGATCGCGTTCGCCGCCAGTTCCTTCTTCCTCAGCTTCTTTTCCTTCTCCGGCGGGGCGCTGGTCTGATGAGCCCGGAGGAACCGATCACCGGCTTCTACGCACCGGTGCGCCGGTCGCTTACCGAGCCGATCCTGCTCGGCGGCGCGCCGCGTTCGGTCGCGATCGTGAACGGTACGCTGGCGGCCGCGCTCGGTCTCGGCCTGCGGCTGTGGCTGGTTGGCGCAGCGCTCTGGCTCGTGGGTCACATGGCGGCGGTCTGGGCCGCGCGGCGCGATCCCGCCTTCGTCGAGACCGGGCGGCGGCACCTGCGCTACCCGGCGCATCTCGGGTGAAGCCGAGATGCTGAACCTCGCCGAATATCGCGCAAAGCCACAGGTCCTCGCCGACTTCCTACCCTGGGCGGCGCTGGTCGCACCCGGCGTCGTCCTCAACAAGGACGGCAGCTTCCAGCGCACCGCGCGGTTTCGGGGGCCGGACCTCGACTCCGCGACGCCGGCCGAGCTGGTCGCGACGACGGCACGCCTGAACAATGCGCTTCGCCGGCTCGGCTCAGGCTGGGCGATCTTCGTCGAGGCGCAGCGCCACCCCGCCGGCGGCTATCCGGCAAGCACGTTCCCCGACATCGCCTCTGCATTGGTCGACGCCGAACGTCGCGCGCAGTTCGACGAGGCCGGCGCCCATTACGAGTCCAGCTATTACCTGACCCTGCTCTGGCTGCCTCCGGCGGAAAACGCCGCCCGCGCCGACGCGTGGCTCTACGAAGGGCGCGGTGATCGCACTGCGTCTGGCCGCGAAGCGCTTGGCCAATTCGTCGACCGCGCGGAGCGCGTGCTGGCGATGGTCGAAGGGTTCATGCCCGAGGCGGCCTGGCTCGATGACGCCGAGACGCTGACCTATCTTCATTCGACCGTCTCAACCCGGCGCCACGGCGTCCGGGTGCCAGAGACGCCGATGCACCTCGATGCGATCCTTGCCGACGAGCCGCTGACCGGGGGCCTCGAACCGCAGCTCGGGGGCGCGCACCTGCGCACGCTGACCGTGATGGGCTTTCCGAGCCAGACTTGGCCGGGCCTGCTCGACGACCTCAATCGCCTGGCCTTTCCCTATCGCTGGGCGACGCGAGCGATCTGCCTCGACAAGACCGATGCCACCAAGGTGCTCGGCCGCATCCGCCGGCAATGGTTCTCCAAGCGCAAGTCGATCGCCGCGATCCTCAAGGAGGTGATGACCAACGAGGCCTCGGCCTTGATTGACTCCGACGCCGCCAACAAGGCGCTCGACGCGGATCTCGCCTTGCAGGAGCTCGGCTCCGATCTTGTCGGCGCCGCCTATGTCACCGCGACAGTGACGGTCTGGGACGCCGATCCGCGCATCGCCGACGAGCGGCTGCGCCTGGTCGAGAAGACCGTGCAGGGCCGCGACTTTACCGTCATGCGCGAGACCATCAATGCGGTCGAGGCGTGGCTCGGGAGCCTGCCCGGCCATGTCTACGCAAACGTCCGCCAGCCGCCGATCTCGACGCTCAATCTAGCGCACATGATGCCATTTTCGGCGGTCTGGGCGGGCCCGGCAGAAGACGCGCATTTTGGCGCGCCGCCGCTGTTCTTCGGGCGCACAGAAGGTTCGACGCCGTTCCGGCTATCGCTCCACGTCGGCGACGTCGGCCACACTTTGGTGGTCGGCCCGACTGGTTCGGGCAAGTCGGTGCTGCTCGCGCTGATGGCGCTGCAGTTCCGACGCTATGCGCGCTCCCAGGTCTTCGCGTTCGACTTCGGCGGCTCGATCCGGGCGGCCGCGCTCGCCATGGGCGGCGACTGGCACGATCTCGGCGGCTCGCTCGGCGACGACGTCGCCGAGCCCGTCGCGCTCCAGCCACTCGCCCGTATCGACGACCCCACCGAGCGCGCCTGGGCCGCCGAGTGGGTCGCTGCCATCCTTGGCCGGGAACGGGTCGAGGTGACGCCTGAGGTGAAGGATCATCTCTGGTCAGCACTGACCTCGCTGGCGTCGGCGCCGCCGTCCGAACGGACGCTCACCGGCCTGTCGGTCCTCCTTCAGGCGCAGCCGTTGAAGCGCGCTTTGCAGCCCTATTGCGTCGAAGGCCCTTGGGGCCGGCTGCTCGACGCCGAGGCTGAGCGGATTGGTGATGCATCGGTCCAGGCATTCGAAACCGAAGGGTTGATCGGGACCTCTGCGGCTGCGGCCGTGCTCGCTTATCTCTTTCACCGCATCGAAGGTCGCCTCGACGGTCGCCCGACGCTGCTCATCGTCGACGAGGGCTGGCTCGCGCTCGACGATCCGGGGTTCGCGGCACAGCTGCGCGAATGGCTGAAGACGCTGCGCAAGAAGAATGCGAGTGTCATCTTCGCGACGCAAAGCCTCGCCGACATCGACGGCTCGACCATCGCCCCGGCGATCATCGAGAGCTGCCCGACCCGCATCCTGCTCGCCAACGAGCGCGCGCTCGAGCCCCAGATCGCCGCCATCTACCGCCGGTTCGGACTCAACGATCGCCAGATCGAGATCCTTAGCCGGGCGACGCCCAAGTGCGATTATTACTGCCAGTCGCGGCGCGGCAACCGGCTGTTCGAACTGGGCCTGGGCGAAGTCGCGCTCGCCTTCACCGCCGCGTCGGCCAAGACCGACCAAATCCTGATCGCTCAACTGCTGGCTGAACACGGCCGCGAGGGGTTCGCACGCGCCTGGCTCGCCGCGCGCGGCGCGGGCTGGGCGATCGACCTCATTCCCACCCTCGATCTGGAGACTGTTCAATGAAGCCCTTGCGTTCGATCCTCACCGCCGGCGTCGCCGCGCTCTCGCTCGTGACCGCGACCGTGCCGGCGCACGCCCAGTGGACCGTGTTCGACCCGTCCAACTATGCCCAGAACATCCTGACCGCGGCGCGCTCGCTCCAGCAGATCAACAACCAGATCACCTCGCTACAGAACCAGGCGCAGTCGCTGATCAATCAGGCGCGCAACTTGACGAGCCTGCCGTTCTCCTCGCTCCAGCAATTGCAGCAGTCGATCGCGCGGACGCAGGCACTTCTGCAACAGGCGCAGGGCATCGCCTATAACGTCCAGAACATCGACCAGGCGTTCCGAACCACCTATGCGCCCGCCAGCGCGTCGATGACCGACCAGCAACTGGTGTCCGGTGCGCAGGCGCGGTGGCAGCAATCGGTCCAGTCGCTCCAGGATGCGATGCGCGTGCAGGCGACCGTCGTCGGCAATCTCGACACCAACCGCACGCAGATGTCGGCGCTGGTGTCCTCGAGCCAGGGCGCGACCGGCGCCTTGCAGGCGACCCAAGCCGGCAATCAGCTGCTCGCGCTCCAGGCCCAGCAGCTCGCAGACCTGACCGCCGCCGTCGCCGCGCAGGGACGCGCGCAGAACCTCGAGGCCGCGCAGCGCGCCGCGGCGCAGGACCAGGCGCGCGAGCAGCTCCGCCGGTTCCTCACGCCCGGCGCTGGCTACCGGCCGACCACCGTCACGATGTTCCACAACTGAGAGGATCGGCGATGCGTCGGCTTGGCTGGATGCGCAGGATGGACGGTGCCGAAGCCAGGAAGCTGATCGCGCTGATCCTCGTCGGCATGATCCTCGCCGCTGCGGCGGCGTGGATGACATCGAGGGATCGGTCACCATCGATCGACCGCGATGTCCCGACCGAGACAGCCTCATCTGATCCGCTCAAGACCGAGTTCGAGCGCTGCCAGCTGCTCGGCGAGGCTGGCGCGCATGACCCAGCCTGCCTCGCTGCCTGGGCCGAGAACCGTCGCCGCTTTCTAGCGCCCGATCGCCGTCCCGCCGCTCCAAACCCGGCCGCAACGTCGACTGCAACGGAGGCGCATTGATCATGGGCGGCACCGGCGTCATCGATCGTTTCCTTGAGGTCTTCACCCGCTACATCGATAGTGGGTTCGGGCTCCTGCAAGGCGAAATGAAGTGGCTGGCGGCCACGCTGATCGTCATCGATCTCGTCCTGGCCGCCCTGTTCTGGGCTTGGGCGCCCGATGAGAACGTACCCGCGCGGCTCGTCAAGAAGGTGCTGTTCGTCGGCGCATTCGCCTTCCTCATCAACAACTGGGGCAATCTCGCCCGGATCGTCTTCGAGAGCTTCGCCGGTCTCGGGCTGAAAGCGTCGGGCACGAGTCTCGCCACCGCCGATTTCCTGCGCCCGGGCCGCGTCGCGCAGGTCGGCCTCGACGCCGGCAAGCCGATCCTCGACTCGATCTCCGGCCTGATGGGCTACGTCTCGTTCTTCGAGAACTTCATCCAGATCGCGGTGCTGCTGTTCGCTTGGGTGATCGTCCTGCTGTCCTTCTTCATCCTCGCCATCCAGCTCTTCGTCACCCTCATCGAGTTCAAGCTGACGACGCTCGCAGGCTTCGTGCTCATCCCGTTCGGGCTGTTCAACAAGACCGCGTTCGCCGCCGAGCGCGTGCTCGGCAACGTGATGTCGTCAGGCATCAAGGTGCTCGTGCTCGCAGTCATCATCGGTATCGGCTCGACGCTTTTCGACGAGTTCAAGACCGGCTTTCCGGTCACGCCGACGATCGAGGACGCGATGGGCATCATGCTCGCCTCGCTGACCTTGCTTGGCCTGGGCATCTTCGGACCCGCCATCGCCAACGGCATCGTCTCGGGCGGCCCGCAGCTCGGCGCGGGCGCGGCGATCGGCACTGGCCTTGCCGCAGGTGGGGTGCTCGCGGGCGGCGCGGCGCTCGCGACCGGAGGCGCATCGCTCGCCGGTGGCGCGGTCGCAGGCCTCGCCCGCGGTGGCGCGTCGATCGCGGGCGCTGCCTCGGCCGCCTACAGCATGGGCGCGGCCGGCCAGACTGGCGCTACTTCGGTCGCAGGAGGTATCGGCAACGTCGCCAAGACAGGTGCGGAGGCTGCAACTAGCCCGCTCCGCCGCGCCGCCGATGGCTTGAAGCAGAGTTTCGCCAGCGGCTCAGAGTTCGCCGCGCGTGGCGGCGCGCCCGCCGCCAACGACCCAGCGCCGACCGGCAGCGGCGGGTCGGGCGAGCCCGCCTGGGCCGCCAACATGCGTCGCCGCCAGGCTGCCGCCCATGCCGTGCAAACCACGGCCCAGGCCGTGAAGTCCGGCGATGGCGGCGGCTCCGGCTCCTCCGTCAGCGTCTCCGAGGACTGATCCCGATGATCTTCAAGCGACCCGCGGTCCGCTACGGCCGGACTCCCGAACCCGAAACACCCTATCAGCGCGCCGCCCAGGCGTGGGACGACCGCATCGGCTCCGCCCGTGTCCAGGCGCGCAACTGGCGCCTGATCGCGTTCGGTAACCTGATCTTGTCCGCCGGGCTCGGCGCGGGTCTGATCTGGCAGTCCGCGTCGGGCACGATCGTCCCCTGGGTCGTACAGGTCGACAAGCTGGGCCAAGCGCAGGCGGTGGCTCCAGCCGACGCCGCCTATCGTCCGACCGATCCGCAGATCGCCTGGCACCTCGCGCGGTTCGTCGAGGAAGTCCGCTCGATTCCGGCAGACCCGATCGTGCTCCGGCAAAACTGGCTGAAGGCCTATGACTTCACCACCGACAAGGGCGCGGCGGCGCTGAACGACTATGCCCGCGTCAACGACCCATTCGTCCGCGTCGGCAAAGAGCAGGTCGCGGTCGACGTCTCCTCGGTTATCCGCGCCTCCAACGACAGTTTCCGCATCGCCTGGGTCGAGCGCCGCTATGTCGATGGCGCGCTGGCCACGACCGAGCGCTGGTCAGCGATCGTCACCCTGGTGATCCAGACACCCCACGACGCCGAGCGGCTGAAGAAGAACCCGCTCGGCATCTACGTCCATGCCCTCAACTGGTCCAAGGAGCTCGGCTGATGCGCCTCTTGATGCTTGGGAGTGCGGCGCTGGCCTCGACCGCGCTCTCCGCCTGCGCCCACAAATACACCCCACCCGCGATCAGCTACGACGCACCGGCGGCGGCGGCCGTGCTGGCGCCTGAACCGCCGCGACCGGTGCAGATAGTCACCGTGCCGCAGCCGCTCCCGCTTCCCGGTCAGCTGAAACCCTTGCCGAGTACAGCGCCCGCGCCGCCGCCAGAACCCGCCGATCCGCGCGCGCGAGTGGAGGCGGCCAATGGCGCCGCCCGCGTAGAGCCGTCGCGCAGCGGCTATGTCAACGCCGTACAGGTCTATCCCTTCGCCGACGGCGCGCTCTATCAGCTCTACGCCGCCCCCGGCCAGGTCACCGACATCGCGCTCGAACCCGGTGAACAGCTCGTGGGGCCGGGGCCGGTCGCCGCCGGCGACACCGTGCGCTGGATCATCGGCGACACCGAAAGCGGCACCGGCCCCACGCGGCGCGTCCATATCCTGGTCAAACCCTCGCGCGCCGACCTCGTCACCAATCTCGTCATCAATACCGATCGGCGGACCTATCACCTCGAGATGCGTTCGGCCGCGACCACCTACATGGCGTCGGTCTCCTGGTCCTATGCAGCCGATCAGTTGATCGCGCTGCGTCGTCAGAACGCCGCCGCCGAGGGCGCGCAGCCGGTCGGCACGACCAGCGCTGCTGGGATCGAGAACCTTCAGTTCCGCTACCGCATCGAGGGCGATGTCGCGCCCTGGCGACCGGTCCGAGCTTTCGATGATGGGCGCCAGGTGTTCATCGAGTTTCCGGCCGGGATCGGCCAAGGCGAGATGCCGCCGCTTTGGATCATCGGTCCGGAGGGCGGCGCCGAGCTCGTCAACTACCGCGTCCGCGGCCATCACATGATCGTCGACCGGCTGTTCGCGGCCGCCGAACTTCGCCTCGGCGGCGCCCGCCAACAACGCGTGCGGATCGTACGCACCGACGGGAGGCCCGCATCGTGACGGACGAACGCGTCGAAGACGGGGAAGCGAGCGCACCCTCGGCCCGGACGGATCTGCCCGAGCCGCCGCGCGACACGTCCGCGGCGTTTCGGCTGCGACCGGAGCGGCCAAGCGTCATGCGCCTCTCGCGCCGCGCTCTTGGCGCGCTGGCGGGCGTGTCGGCGGTAGCGCTCGGCGGCGCGCTGGTTTTCGCGCTACAGTCCTCTCATCCCAAGAAGCAGAGCGAGGAACTCTACAACACCGATCACCGGACAACTGCCGATGGCCTGGCGCGGTTGCCCGGCGATTATGCGGGTGTGCCACGCGCGGTCCCGCAGCTCGGGCCGCCGCTTCCCGGCGACCTGGGGCGCCCGATGCTCAAGGCGGGGACACCGCCGCCGCCGATGGCAACCGGCGATGGGTCAGCCCCCGACCCCGCCCAGCAGCGCGCCGAGCAGGAACGGCAGCGCCGGACTCAGGAACTCGAGGCTGCTCGCACGAGCCGACTGTTCGCCAGCGAGGCCCGCTCGGCTGCGCAAGGCGCCGGCCAGCCGAACCCTGGGATCGATCTCACCGGCCTCGGCGGTCAAGCGCCCGCCACCGCTCTAAGCCAGCCAGCGCCGCAGCCTACCGAGGGCGACCGCAAGCTCGCCTTCCTGAACGGCGGAGTCGATCGCAAAACGGTAAGCGCCGAGCGCGTCGCCACCGCGCCGAGCCCATTCATCGTGCAGGCCGGCGCCGTGATCGCCGCGGCCATGCTCACCGGCCTGCGCGCGGATCTCCCTGGGCAGATCACAGCGCAGGTGACCGAGAACGTCTATGACGGCCCCACGGGCCGGACGTTACTGATCCCGCAAGGCGCGCGGCTCGTCGGACAGTACGACGCCCAGGTGATATTTGGGCAAAGCCGCGCGTTGCTGGTCTGGACGCGCTTGATCTTCCCCAATGGCCGCTCGATCGTGCTGGAGCGCCAACCGGGGGCGGACCCGGAAGGCTATGCCGGGCTCGAAGACCGCGTCGACAACCATTGGGGCCAGTTGTTCAGGGCCGCGGTCCTATCGACGCTGCTCAGCGTCGGCTCGGAAGCCGGCACCTCTTCGGACGAGAACGATCTCGTCCAGGCGCTTCGACGGGGTGCGTCCGACAGCATCAGCCAGACGGGACGCCAGGTCGTCGGCCGCGCGCTCAACGTCCAGCCTACGATCACGGTGCGGCCGGGATTTCCGGTGCGGGTCATCGTTACCCGCGATCTGATCCTTGAACCTTATCGGGGGTGAGCATGACCAAGCTCAAACTTGGCTCGATTGCGGACGAACGGCCCGTACGGATGACCCTGGAGCTTCCAGCCACGACCCACCGCGAGCTGGTTGCCTATGCCGAGGTGCTTGGGCAGGAGACCGGCCAGCGGACGGATCCTGTCAAACTGATTGCCCCGATGATAGCGCGGTTCATCGCGTCCGATCGCGCGTTCGCCAAGGCTCGGCGCGCGATGCGCGAGACACCTCCAGTCTCGAAATAGTGGCGCTTTGCCGTCAGCAATAATCCGCCGATCTGTAAGCTGCCGTGAGCGAGTTCGCTGCCAGGCGGTGATTATATCCGGCGTTACGCGTCACGAAAGACGCGAGGCTTTACCGGAACGAGGCGCGGCCTCGCCCCTGACCGACCATCCAAGTCATAAAATCGGTTGGGTCGGAACGCCACGGCCGCGGTCGCTGATGACCGAACCGCACCAGAGGCAACGGAAAAAGCGGTGAGCCGAAACTGCACCACTTGTTTCCTATGCGTTTCCGAATGCTAAACCCGGCAGTACCAGCCCCTAACGGGGAAAATAATTTCGTTTTTTATCAGGGATTTAATGGTGCTGCCGGTGAGGATTGAACTCACGACCTCAGCCTTACCAAGGATGCGCTCTACCACTGAGCTACGGCAGCGTTTCGCCGCTTTTTGAGGCGGGAGCGCGCCTATGGTCTGACGCGGCCGCGCTTGTCAAGGCAAGCTTGTCAGCAAGGCAGTTGCGCGGGATAGGGCGTGCATGACCCAAAAGGACGAGCGCGCAGAGCGATTGGCGGCACAATTGCGCGAGAATTTGAAGAAGCGAAAGGCGCGCGCGCGCGATGTCGCCGCTGGCGCTCCGCTCAACGAGGACGATGCTCAGTCCCCAAACCGGCGGTGATGAACAGCGCCGTCGCTTCCCCCGCTACGTCGGCGGTGTGCCAGCAGCCGGGCGGGTTGATCGCGTAATCCCCCGCACCAATCGTCGCGGTTGCCGTGCTGCCATCGGCGAATTCCTGGTGCAGCGTCATTTCCCCGGCCACACAAACCACGACTTCATCGCCGCTGGGGTGCATTTCCCACGAATTCCAGCTTTCGGTGAAGCGGTACATCATCACCAGCCGCCCCTCGATCCCGTCGGCGTCGTGGCGTTCGCCATAGCCTTCATACCAGTCCACGCCGGTAAAATCGGGCTGGACCAGGGCCCTGGCACCAGGGCCAAGATGAATCGGCGTCGTCAGCAGCGATGACATCGTCATTGTCTCCCGTTCAGATGGCCGCGCATTTGGCGGTGAGCCAGGCGAGATCGTCGCCCTGCATTTGCGGGCCTAGTATTGCGAGGACACGGGCATGATAGGCATCGAGCCAGGCGCGCTCGCTTGCGGTCAGCATTTGGGGCACAATTAGGGATCGTTCGATCGGGCAAAAAGTCAGCGTCTCAAAGCCAAGCATCGGGGCTTCGCCGCCCGGTAGGTCGCGGTCCTCGACCAGAATCAGGTTTTCGATGCGGATGCCATACTCACCCGCCTTGTAATATCCCGGCTCGTTGGAAATGATCATGCCCGCGCGGAGTGGCTCTGACGGGCCACCACCGGGGTAATTGGGCGTGGCGATCCGCTGTGGGCCTTCATGCACCGACAAATAGGCGCCGACGCCGTGCCCAGTCCCGTGCGCATAATCGAGCCCCGCTTCCCATAGCGGGCGCCGCGCAAACGCATCAAGCTGGCCGCCATTGGTGCCGTGTGGGAAGACGGCGGTGGCGAGTGCGATATGCCCTTTCAGCACGCGCGTGAACCGATCGCGCATCTCAGCGGTAGGCGGACCGATCGGCAGCACCCGCGTTACATCGGTGGTGCCATCTTGATATTGCCCGCCTGAATCGACCAGATAAAGCTGGCCAAGTTCAAGCGGCGCGTTCGATTCTTCATCGACGCGGTAATGTGGGCTCGCCCCGTGCGCACCGGTCGCCGAAATTGTATCGAACGAGGTGTCGAGCAGCACGCCCGATGCCTGGCGAAATTCGAGCAACTTGGCGGCGCAGCTCAGTTCGGTCTGGCCGCCCTTGGGCGCCTCCGCCTCGACCCAGCGGAGAAAACGGGCGAGTGCAGCACCGTCGCGCGCGGACGCTGATCGGTGACCGGCGATTTCCACAGGGTTTTTGAGCGCCTTGGCCAGCACCACCGGGTCGCGCTGCGCGAGCACGCTCGCACCGCCAGCATCAAGCGCGTCGAAGATCGCAGCGACGGCGCGTTCCGGATCGGCGGCAACGCGCTTGCCCGCATAGCTGGCAAGCGCTGCGGCGAATTCGCTGCGATCGCGCACGCGGATGGCATTGCCGAGATGCTGGCGGACCGCGTCGGTCAGTTTTTCGGGCGCGATGAACAGATCGGCGGTGCCATCCGCCTGGACGATCGTATAGGCGAGCGCGACGGGGGTATGATCGACATCCTTGCCGCGGATGTTGAACGTCCAGGCAATCGAATCGAGCGCGGTCAGCACCACTGCATCGGCCTTGCGCGCAGCCAACCAGTCGGCAATCCCGGCGCGCTTCTGCGCCGATGACTGCCCGGCTTGATCATCGGTTTGCACGCTTAGCGTGGCGGTGGATGGGGCCGGACGATCGGGCCAGACCGCATCGACCGGATTGGTATCGACAGCAACCAGCACGGCGCCGCGCTCGGCCAATGCCTTGCTCGCTTCCTGCACCCAGGCGCGGGTATGCAGCCAGGGATCATAGCCGATGCGCGCGCCCTGCCCGGCATGGTCGCCCAGCCAACCAGCGACGCTGGTCTGCGGCACACCAATATAGGCCCAATGAGTGCCATCGACCTGCTGCCGCACCTGCAGCGTATAACGCCCATCGGTAAAGATCGCTGCGGCCTCGGGCAGCACGACCGCCGTCCCGGCCGATCCCTGAAACCCCGTCAGCCAAGCCAGCCGCTGCGCATAGGCACCGACATATTCGCTCATATGCTCATCGGTGAGCGGCACGACAAAGCCATCCAAGCGATCGCGCTTGAGCTGGTCGCGCAGGGCGGAAAGACGGTCGGCATGGGTAGACATGGCTTATCCTGACTCTGATGATGGCATATCTTACGCGCTGGTGCCCGGCCAAGTCGAGCCGCCGCCTTTGCGTCCCTGCCTCTCGACGAAGCGTCATTTGAACGGTTAGGGATAGAAGATGACCATCACCACCCCGCCGCCCCGCGCCGAGCGCCGCCAGCATAGCTTTACCGCCCACGGCCAGACCATCGACGATGCCTATGCCTGGCTGAAGGACCCCGGCTATCCTGAGGTCACCGATCCAGACGTGCTTGCCTATCTCGAAGCCGAAAACGCCTATTTCGAGGGCGTGATGGCCCCGCTCAAGCCGCTGACCGACAGGCTTTATGAAGAGATGAAGGGGCGGATCAAG
Source organism: Sphingomonas sp. 28-62-20 (assembly GCF_002281505.1). Lineage (NCBI taxonomy): Bacteria > Pseudomonadati > Pseudomonadota > Alphaproteobacteria > Sphingomonadales > Sphingomonadaceae > Sphingomonas > Sphingomonas sp. 28-62-20. The sequence continues at coordinate 60,291 of NZ_NCGH01000013.1, read as the reverse complement.
GAAGACGATTCGTCGGTACCGCAAAAGGATGGCGACTGGCTCTACTGGACAGCGTTCGAGACCGGCGGCCAGTACCGCAAATGGTGGCGCAAGCCCGTGGGCGGCGGCGCGGATGAATTGCTGCTCGATGAACCCATGCTGGCGGCGGGCAAGGAATATTTCCGGCTTGGTGCGCTGTCCGTCAGCAATGACGGCACGCTGCTCGCTTATGCGATCGACGACAATGGCTCGGAACGCTTCGAAGTCCGGGTCAAGGTCATCGCGACCGGCGAACATCTGCCCGAAATCATCCCCGGTATGCTCTCCGAAATCGTCTGGGCGGCAGACGATAGCGGCTTTCTCTATGGCCTTGCCAATGAACAATGGCGCACCGACAATGCGCGGTTCCACCGGCTCGGCACGCCCATCACCGACGATATCGAACTGTTCAAGGAAGCCGATGAAGGCTTCCGCGTCGGTGTGTCGGAAACCAGCGACCGGCAATGGATCGTCATCGCAACCGGCGATCATGTCACCAGCGAAGTCTGGCTGCTCCCCGCCAGCGACCCGCTCGCCACGCCGGTCTGCGTCTCGCCGCGCCAGGTCGAGCGCGAATATGATGTCGATGCGCATGGCGAGACCTTGTTCATCCACACCAACGATACCGACCCCAATTTCCGGCTCTGCACCGCGCCGATCAGCGACCCCGGCAGCTGGACCGAGCTGATCGGGCCAAGCCGCGATTTCTATATGACCGGCGTCAGCTGCTTTGCGCGCTTCTTCATCGTTGATGGCCGCGAAGAGGGCCTCGATCAGATCGAGATCCATAGCTATGAGGGCGGCGCACCGAAACGGATCGCCTTCCCGGAGGCGAGCTATGACGCCGGGCTCGGCGACAACCCGGAATATGACATGAGCGTGCTGCGGCTCGGTTATGAATCGATGGTCACCCCGGGGACGGTCTATGATTATGACGTCGAGACCGGCGAGATGGCGGTCCTGAAGGTTCAGGAAATCCCGAGCGGGTACGACGCGACCAAATACGCAACCGACCGGCTTAAGATTGTCGCGCGCGATGGCACTGAGGTGCCGGTGTCGATCGTTTATCCAAAGGATTTTCCGAAGGACGGATCGCGCCCGGTCTTCCTCTACGCCTATGGTGCTTACGGCTATGCCATCCCGCCGGGCTTTTCGACCGGGCGGCTGTCGCTGCTCGATCGCGGCTTTGCCTATGCCATCGCGCATATCCGTGGCGGCGATGATCTGGGTCAGCAATGGTATCTCGACGGCAAGCTGGAGAAGCGCACCAACACCTTCAACGATTTCGTCGATGTGGCGAAGGGATTGATTGCGGGCGGTTGGACCAGCGCGGGCAAGATCGCCATCGCTGGCCGATCGGCTGGCGGGGAGCTGATGGGCGCGGTCGTCAATTCCGATCCCGAACTATGGGGTGCAGTGATTGCCGATGTGCCGTTTGTCGATGTGCTCAACACTATGCTGGACGAAAGCCTGCCCTTGACGCCCGGCGAATGGCCCGAATGGGGCAACCCGATCGAAGACCCAAAAGCATTCGCGCTGATCCGCAGCTATTCGCCCTATGATCAGGTGAAGCCCCAGGCCTATCCGCCGATGTTCATTAGCGGCGGCCTTAACGATCCGCGCGTGACCTATTGGGAGCCCGCGAAATGGGCGGCCAAGCTGCGCCACGAAAAGACCGACGATCATGTCCTGCTGCTCAAGACCAACATGGGTGCCGGGCATGGCGGCAAATCGGGCCGGTTCGAGAGTTTGCGCGAGGCCGCCGAGGAACATGCTTTCGTGCTGTGGCAGTTGGGGGTGGAGGGATAGGCTTGGCCTTCACGCTGACCATTACCGCTGGGCCGGCCGACATTGACGAGCTCGGCCATGTCAACAATGCGGTGTGGGTGCGCTGGATTCAGGACCTTGCCACCGCACATTGGCGCGCCGTCGCGCCTGCTGACCAGATTGCTGCCTATGTCTGGGTCGTGACCCGGCACGAGATTGATTATCGCGGTAATGTCAGCGTGGGAGAGACCGTGACCGGCAAGACCTGGGTGCCGGGCAAACCCTATGGCGCGCGGTTTGACCGGCATGTTCGCTTCACCGGCGCGGACGGCAAGGTGAAGGTTGAAGCGGTCACGACCTGGGCCTTGATCGACCGCGCAACCGGGCGGCTGCTGCGCGTGCGCGACGAGATTGCCGGGCCATTCCTTGAAGGCTGACCTGGGATTGGGTTCACGCGGAGGCGCGGCGACGCGGAGTGGTTTCACCAAGCTGAGGCGTCGGAAACATGATTGGTGTCGTCGATCCGGCACAAGATCGATTTTCACGGCGGCGCCGTCTTCTTCTTCTCCGCGTCGCCGCGCCTCCGCGTGAACCCTATCGCCTCTGGCCCTAGCCAGAATTCCGCAGCGCCGTCGCAATCGCGTTTATCGACAGCAGGATACCCTCGCCGATCCGCTCATCCTTCTCGCCTGCCCGTCGCCGCTTGATCAATTCGATCTGGAGCAGGTTGAGCGGCTCTATGTACGGTAACCGCAGCCGGATCGAGGCATCGAGCGCCGGATTGGCAGCGAGTAGATGCGCCTGGCCCGTCGCCAGCAACAAGCCGTCGCGGCTGCGGTGCCAGCCATCGCTGATCCGTTTGAAGATCGTGTCGCCCAGCGCCCGATCCTGCACAAGCGCCGCATAGCGCGCGGCGATGCCCATATCGGCCTTGGCGATCACCTGTTCCATATTCGCCAGCGTCGCCGCGAAAAACGGCCAGCCGGCCGCCATTTCCTTGATCAGCGCCTTGTCCTCAAACGCGGCAATCGCGGTGCCGACGCCGTACCAGCCGGGCAGCATCACCCGCGCCTGTGCCCAGCTGAACACCCAGGGGATCGCCCGCAAATCCTCAATCCGGTCGGATTTGGTGCGGCTCGCCGGGCGTGAGCCGATCTTCAGGCCAGAAATCTCGGCAATCGGCGTCATCTGGCGGAAGAAGCTGCGGAACCCCTCGGTCCCGTAGACGAGATCGCGATAGGCAGCGAAGGCGGTGGCGGACAAGTGATCCATTGCCGCCGAAAAGCGCTCATAATCACGCGACGATAGCCGTTCGGGTTCAAGACTGGCCAGCAGCGTTGCCGCCGCAATTGCTTCCAAATTGGTCGCCGCACTTTCGCGCGTGCCATATTTGGCGGCGATCACCTCGCCCTGTTCGGTGATGCGGATGCGGCCCTGCACGGTACCCGGTGGCTGGGCCAGAATGGCCGAGAAGGAGGAGCCACCGCCCCGACCAACCGCGCCGCCACGACCATGGAACAGCTGCATCGCTACACCTGCCTTGGCGAACACCGGCGCCAGCGCGGTTGAGGCGCGGCTGAGGCTCCAAGTTGAGGTCAGATAGCCGCCATCCTTGTTGCTGTCGGAATAGCCGATCATCACTTCCTGATGACCGCGCGCCTGCGCCACGGCGGCAACCTCTGGCAGCGCGAAATAATCGGCCATCACGGCGGGGGCGGCCTCAAGATCCCCGATCGTCTCGAACAGCGGCACCGCCATGATCGCGGCATGCGGCAAATCGCCCTGACCCTGACCGGGCCGATACAGCCCGGCTTCCTTCAGCAACAGATTGACCTCGAGCAGATCGGACACTGACTGCGCCATCGACACGACATAATTGGTGATGCAGGCCGGGCCATAAGCCGCGTGCGACCGGGCTGCCTCATGCAGGATCGCAATCTCGGACATCGTCTCATCGGCATAGGTCGCATAGGGGCTGGTCAGCGGGCGTAGACTGGCGAGTTCGCGGCGTAACAGCGCGATTCGGGCGGGTTCATCGAGCGCGAGATAATCTGGTTCGACCCCCGCCCCTTTCAGCAAATCGGCCACGACGCGTTCGTGGACGGCGCTATTCTGGCGCATATCGAGCGTTGCCAGATGAAAGCCAAAGGTTTCGACGGCGCGGATCAACCGCCCAAGCGCGCCACCGGTGGCGAGGGCGCCGCCATGATCGCGCGCTAAGCCATGTGCGATGGCGACGAGATCGGTGCGAAAATCCTGCGGCGTCGCATAGGGCAAACTAGTGAGAGGGCCGGGGCGCGGCGCTGGCTTGCCGGTCAGCGCCAGATGAGTCGCGGCGAGCCGGGCATAGACGCCTGAAAGCGCGCGGCGATAGGGTTCGTCGGTGCGCGAGAGGGCCTCGTCGCCGCTGGCTTCGGCAAGGGAAACGACCTCGGGGTCGACACTTGCCAGCTCGCTCGAAATCGACAGCTCAGCGCCCAACAGGTGAATGGCATCGAGATAATAGCCAAGCACAGCCTCACTCGCCCGGCCCAGCGCCGTCCGCATCGATGCGGCAACGACAAAGGGATTGCCGTCACGGTCGCCGCCGATCCAGCTACCGGGGCGCAGAAAGCTGGGGCAGCGTTTGCCCAGCACTCGATCCCAGCGCTGGTAGAGCGCCGGCAGAGTCGGCAGGAACACCTCGCGCAGATAGCTGAGCGCGGTTTCCACCTCGTCAGTCACGTAAAGCCGCTCGCGGCGCAGCACGCGCGTCTGCCACAGCAAGGCGATTTGCCGGGTGATCGCCTCATCAACATGATCGCCATCGGGAGTGGTCGCCAGGCCCGCGTCGCGCAGCTTCAGCAGCTCGGCGATGCGGTTGCGGTGGTCGATCATGCTCTTGCGCCGCACCTCGGTGGGATGCGCGGTCAGCACTGGGGCGACCAGCGCATGCTCCAGCAGCGCGAGCGTGGCCTCTGTCCCAATCCCGTCGGCGCGCAACCGCTCCAGCGCGGCGGCCATGTCTGCACCCGGTTCGGCGGTGATACCGTGGCGATCCTCGGAAAGATTGGCGAGCATCGAGAACAGCATGAAACCGCGCGTGAAATCGAGCGTCTCATCCAGGCTCAGGCGATCGAGCGCCATATCCGTGGCGCTGTCATCGCCACGCCCCCGATGCCGCTCAACCGAGGCGGAGCGGATCGCCTCAACCCGCTCGAACAGCGCCGCCCCGCCATAATCGCGGATCACGTCGCCCAGCAATTTGCCGAGAAAGCGGATGTCAGGATTGTTGGTGATCGCAGGAAGGCTAGCCATGCCGCATGCTGCGCTGCGGCAGGGGCGTGGTCAACGTCGAAAGAGCGGGCCTTTCATCGTGACCCATCAACGCTTTCCCAACCCCGCCCTTGTGCCGCCATTATTGGTAACGATTATAGGGCACGTTCAGATCGTCTTTCGAAAGACTTAGCGCGATGCTCGTCACCCTGATCCTGTTCCAATCCGTCAATGTTGCGGGGCCACCGGTGCGGCTAGATTTGGCGTCGATCGACACGATTCCTGCAACGATCGAGCAGATCAAGCCGCTCCAAACCAGGTTTTGTCCGCACGATGCCAATGGCGATATCATCGTCTGCGGTGCATCCGACCCGAACGAGAAACATCGGCTGCGGTCGGTGCCGGAACGTTATGCTGATCCCAAGCGTGTCGGCGTCGCCTTGCCGGGCAATGCTTGGTTCGGGCCGGAGATTGCACAGGGCCGTTTGGGCGAGGGGCAAATCCTGTTGACGCTCAAAATTCCATTCTGAAGTGCCCCTACGCCTCCAGCTCGACATCCCAATAAAGCCAGTCGTGCCAGGTTTCGTGCAGATAATTGGGCGGGAAGCGGCGGCCATGTTCCTGCAGATGCCAGCTGGTCGGGCGGATCGGGGCGACGTGGAGCGGCATATGCGCTTGTTTGGGGGTGCGGCCGCCTTTTTTCAGGTTGCAGGGCGCGCAGGCGGTGACGACATTTTCCCAGGTGGTGCGGCCCTTTTGGGCGCGGGGGATGACGTGATCAAAGGTGAGATCGCGACCCGAACCGCAATATTGGCAGGTAAATTTATCGCGGAGGAAAAGGTTGAAGCGGGTGAAGGCGGGAAATTGTGAAGGTTTGACGAATTGCTTGAGCGCGATGACTGAAGGCAGCTTCAGCCTCGCGGTTGGACTTCGGACCTCTCGCTCATAATTGGCGACGATATCGACCCGGTCGAGAAACACCGCTTTCACCGCCGTCTGCCATGGCCAGACGCTCAAGGGATAATAGCTCAGCGGCGTATAATCAGCGTTCAGAACGAGCGCGGGGCACCCGTCCGGATGACGGACCATATCCGGGTGCCGGATAAGATCGGGATGATACATGTCACCTCCCAGACTTTTCCCAGACGCCTTTCGACGACTAGGATGACGGCATGATGACAGAACGCGCGACTCGCGGTCAAGAGCCAGAAAGAAGCCGCATCGGAGGGCGGGCCAAATGCCCGACCCCATGATCATCACCCGGTTCGCGCCAAGCCCCACCGGCGCGCTCCATTTTGGCCATGCCTGGTCCGCGGTCCAGGCGCATGATCGCGCGCGCGATCAGGGTGGCCGCTTCCTGCTGCGGATCGAGGATATCGATGGCACGCGCAGCCGGGCCGACCATATCGCCGGGATCCTTGCCGATCTTGCCTGGCTTGGGCTCAGCTGGGACGGGCCGGTTCTGCGCCAATCCGAACGCGCGTCGGTCTATCAAGCGGCGCTTGATCGGCTGCACGATCAGGGGCTGCTCTATCCCTGTTTCTGCACCCGCGCCGATATCACGGCACGGCTAAGCGCGCCGCATGCCGGACCGGACGGCGCAGTCTATCCGGGCAGCTGCCGGGCAATGGCACCGACTGAGCGACAGGCGCGCATCACAGCGGAGCCGCATGCCTGGCGGATCGATATGGCCCGCGCGGTGGCGTTGGCCGGGCCGCTCGACTGGGTCGACGCCCAGGCCAGTCGCGTGACCGCCGATCCGCTGGCCCATGGTGATGTCGTGCTCGCTCGCAAGGATGCACCAGCCAGCTATCACCTGGCCGTTACCGTCGATGATGCGGCGCAAGGCGTGACAGACGTGGTGCGCGGCGTTGATCTGTTTGCCGCGACGCATGTCCACCGGCTGCTCCAGGCGCTGCTCGACCTGCCGACGCCAACCTATCATCACCACGCCTTGCTGCATGATCAGCAGGGCAACCGGCTCGCCAAGCGCAGCGGCGCACCGACATTGGCAGCGCTTCGGGCCGCCGGTGAGGATGGCGCCGCATTGGCCCAAATGGTGCGGCGCGGGCAACTGCCCATTGGCATCGCGGCCATAACGCCCTAAATAGCGCCCATGACAGTTTTCCTCGCCATTTTGCTCGTGGCCGCGATGATCGCGACCCTCGTCGCGCTGATCCGCGGCATTGTTGCCTTCTTGCAGGCGACGGAGGCTGACCTGAAAGGGACCGGCCCCAGCGTGGCGAGCACCAAATCGAACAAGATGATGCAGCAGCGCATTTTCTTTCAGGCAATGGCGATTTTGATCGTCGTCGCCATTTTGTTCGTCACTGGCCGCACCTGATCATGTCGGGCCAGCGCCCGTGGTGAAGCTCAACCAAATCTATACCCGTACTGGCGATGATGGCACGACTGGCCTGGTCGATGGGTCGCGCGTGGCCAAAACCGATGTGCGGCTGGCGGCGATTGGCGATGTCGATGAAGCCAATAGCGCGATCGGGGTCGCCATAGCAGCGCTCGGCCCGGGACCGGTCGCGACCGCGCTGACCCGCATCCAGAATGATCTGTTCGATCTCGGCGCCGATCTCGCCACGCCGGGGGAGGATTTCGCGCCGTCGGAGATGGTGTTGCGGATCGTTCCCCATCAGGTCGCGCGGCTCGAGGCAGAGATTGATGCGATGAATGCCGACCTGTTGCCGCTGACCAGCTTCATTCTGCCGGGCGGTACGGCGGGGGCAGCATCACTCCACCTTGCGCGGGCGATTGTCCGCCGCGCTGAGCGGGCGGCGGTGGCGGCATCCGGCACCGTGCCGCTCAATCCACAAGCGGTCTCATATCTCAACCGCCTGTCTGATTTTCTGTTCGTCTGCGCGCGTTTTGTGAACATTCCGGCGGGCGGCGACATATTATGGGTTCCCGGCGCGTCGCGCTAGCGGCCTTAAGCAGAGGAACGACAATGCAAACCAAGCCCCGTCTGGTTGCAAATCCGGCTCAGCTTTCGGAACAGTATCAGGCGGTACGGGCGCTGAGCGTGGCGCTGGTCGCGCCGCTTTCCGACGCCGATGCCAGCGTGCAATCGATGGACGACGCCTCCCCTGCCAAATGGCATCTGGCGCATACCAGCTGGTTTTTCGAAACCTTCATTCTGCGCGATCTCGTTCCCGGCTATCAGTTGCATGACGCGCGCTTCCCGTTCCTGTTCAACAGCTATTATGAGGCAGAGGGCGAACGCCATGCCCGCGCCCGGCGCGGCATAATCACCCGGCCGACCTTGGCCGAGGTGCTTGGCTATCGCGCCGCCGTCGATGCAGCACTGCTAGCCGCGCTGCCGTCGCTCCCCGGCGCAGCGCTCGATCTGGTGGAACTTGGCTGCCATCATGAACAACAGCATCAGGAATTGTTGATCACCGACATCCTGCATTTGTTCGCGCAAAACCCGACCGAACCCGCGATCTGGCCAGCGTCGCGCAAAGTGCCGGTTGCGATGCCGGGGCCGATCGGCTGGATCGCGCATCCCGGCGGGATCGTCGACATCGGCCATGTCGGCGATGGCTTTGCCTTTGATGCAGAAGGGCCGCGCCACCAGGCGCTGCTCAGCCCCCACGCCATTGCTGACCGGACGGTGACCAACGGCGAATGGGCCGCCTTCATCGCCGATGGCGGCTATCGCGATCCGCGCCACTGGCTGTCGGATGGCTGGGGCTGGGTGAAGGCGCACGCCATCACCGCGCCCCTTTACTGGGAAGAGCGCGATGGCCGTTGGACCCGCTTCGGGTTGGACGGCAGGCGTGCGATCGACCCTGCCGCCCCTGTTACCCATGTCAGCTTTTATGAAGCCGATGCCTATGCCAGCTGGGCAGGCGCGCGGCTGCCGACTGAGGCAGAATGGGAGACCGCCGCGCAAGCGCAAGATCCTGAAAGCGGCAACCAACTCGATCAGGCAGGACCAGTCGAGCCGAGGCCGTCAACCGCCGGCCCGGCTTGGTATGGCGATGTCTGGGAATGGACCGGCAGCGCGTTCCGGCCCTATCCGGGGTTTCGCGCGGTTGAGGGTGCGGTCGGTGAATATAATGGCAAGTTCATGAGCGGGCAGTGCGTGCTTCGGGGCGGTTCCTGCGCCACGCCGCGCGCCCATTTGCGGGCAAGCTATCGCAATTTCTTCTATCCGCACCAGCGCTGGCAGTTCACCGGCGTCCGCCTGGCAAAGGATGTGTGAGCGTGCTGAAACCTGAAATTGAATACGGCGAAGCCAGTCTGGCGAGCCCTGCTTTTCGCGCTGATGTCCTGAACGGCTTTCTGGCGCGCCCTCGCGCCATTCCAGCGCGCTGGTTTTACGATCGGCGCGGGTCTGAGCTTTTCGAAAAAATTACGGACCTGCCGGAATATTATCCGACGCGGGTGGAAGCGAGCATCTTGCGCGACAATGGCGCTGCAATTGCCGCGCGGATTGGCGCCGGCCACGCCGTTGTCGAATTCGGTTCCGGATCGTCAGCGAAGACGCCCTTGCTGCTCCGCGCAATCGCGCCTGCGGCCTATGTGCCGATCGACATTTCGGGGGATTTTCTGCGCGAATCCTCAGCCGCACTGTCGGCAGATTTTCCCGGGCTGCCGGTGCTGCCGATCGAGGCCGATTTCATGCGACCTATCGCCTTGCCGGCAGCAGTGGCCGATCTGCCCAAGCTTGGCTTTTTCCCCGGTTCGACAATCGGCAACATGATCCCGTCTTCAGCGGTCGATCTGCTGCGCGCGATGCGGCTGTGGCTCGACACCGGATCGCTGCTGCTGATTGGGATGGATCGGCTGAAGGGCGAAGACGTCCTCGTTCCCGCTTATGATGATGCGCAAGGGGTCACGGCGGCATTCAACCTCAACCTGCTCGAGCGGATCAATCGCGAGCTCGACGGGACGATTCCGGTGTCGGCGTTCCGCCACCGGGCGATCTGGAACGACATGCGCGCGCGGATCGAAATGCATCTGGAGGCGACCGAGGATGTGTCGTTCACCATTGAAGGGCGTCCTTTCTCGATCGCGGCGGGCGAGACGATCCACACCGAGAACAGCCACAAATATGGCGACCGTGATGCGCGAATCTTACTGCGTGCAGGCGGCTGGACGCCGATCGGGGAGTGGACCGATGCCGATGATCGCTTTGCGCTGATTTTGGCGGAGGCTCAGGCGCCACGGACGGCGCCTTAGAGTTTTTGTTCGCGCGGAGGCGCGGAGACGCGGAGATGTGGCGTTTGAGGCAGCCTCGCGTCCATCTCCGGCGAAGCCAGAAAAGAGCCTTCGGCTGGTTATAACCCCCGACCTTCCCCCTCGCGAAACACCTCCGCGTCTCTGCGCCTCCGCGCGAACCAACCTTCTTTTACTTCGCATTTGACGCGCTCAGCGATAAACCGCGCCACATCAAAAAGGAGCGACCATGAAAACGATCGGCGTTATCGGAGCGGGGCAGATGGGCGCGGGGATCGCGCAGGTGTCGGCACAGGCGGGCTATCATGTGCTGCTGTCCGACGTCGATCTGGCGCGCGCCCAGGCGGGCAAGACGGGGATCACCAAGGCGCTCGATCGACTGGTCACCAAGGAAAAAATCGGGAGTGACGCGCGCGATGCCGCGCTCGCACTGATCGAACCCGTCGCCAGCGTCGAGGCGATGGGCGGTTGCGGCCTCGTCATTGAAGCTGCGACCGAGCGCGAGGAAATCAAGCGCGCCATCTTCGCCACCGTCGGCAAGGTGCTGGGCGCCGAGGCAATCCTTGCCTCCAACACCTCGTCGATCCCAATCACCCGCCTCGCCCAGGCATCGCCTGATCCGGCCCGCTTCATGGGCGTCCACTTCTTCAATCCTGTGCCAGTGATGGGATTGATCGAACTGATCCGCGGGCTCGCCACCAGCGATGCCACAGTCGCCAGTGTCGAGGCATTCGGCCAATCGCTCGGCAAGCAGATCGTCCATGCCAATGACGCGCCGGGCTTCATCGTCAACCGTGTGCTCATGCCGATGATCAACGAGGCGATCTTCGCGCTTGGCGAAGGCGTGGCAACGATGCGCGATATCGACACCGCCTGCATGCTTGGCCTCAACCACCCGATGGGGCCGCTGACGCTCGCCGACTTCATCGGGCTCGATACCTGTCTGGAGATTATCCGGGTGCTGCATGACGGCACCGGCGACCCCAAATTCCGCCCCGCGCCATTGCTCGTCAAATATGTCGAAGCCGGCTGGTATGGCCGCAAGGTCAAGCGCGGCTTTTATGATTATTCGGGGGCCGAGCCGGTGCCGACGCGGTAAAGCGCCGACACCGGTCCGGTCGTCATTGGGCCGCCGCGTTCGCTGCCTGGATGAACTGGAACACTTCGTGGTCAAAGCCGGGATCGGCCTGGCCTTCCCACTTGTCCATGTTCGCGTACATCTCGCGCGTCTGTGCCATCATCGCTGGCGTGGCGATACGGGCAAAGGGTTCGAGCAGCGCCTTCCACTCAGCGGCAAAGGCCTGGGCGGCGTCACTCGCCGGGTCCATCGGCAGCGCCGCCTTGATCCGGCTGCCCAGATCCTTCCACTTGGCACCCGCCGCCGCGGCATCGAAGGAATCGCCCATTTGCGGCAATGTCCGGGCGAAATCGGCCTTGGCCTCGTCGTTCAGATAGCGGTCGGTCACCGCCTGCCATTTTTCGGTTTCGTCGGTCATCATCACGTCTCCTGTCCTGATCAGCGAGCAGAAGGTCGCGGCATCGATCGGCTCGCCGCGATCGATTCGGGACAAGGTCGTGCGCAGGATAGTGCGCGCTTCGGTGAGCGCGCGCGCCTGATCATCCAGCGTGTCGAGTTGCAGCGCGACCAGCTGGCGCAAGTCGATGGGCTTTTTGTCAAACAGCGCCTTGATTTGCTGCAGGCTCAAGCCCACCCGTTTGAGCGCGACGAGCTGATGCAGCCGTTCCAGCTCGCCCGCGCCATAACAGCGCCTGCCCGAGCCGGTGCGCAGCGGCTTCACCAGCCCCCGCGCCTCATAGAAACGGAGTGCGCGCGCGGATAGGCCAGTGGTGCGGGCAACCTCGGCAATGTCGATAATCTGCGTCATGCCCTGCTTGTAGCGGTTGACGCAGCGTCAACTTCAAGCGGTTTTTCTGGCCTTAGCTGATCAGCATCCCCGCCAGCGCCGCGCTCATCAGATTGGCCAGCGTCCCCGCCGCCAGCGCGCGGATGCCGAGTTTGGCGATCATCGGGCGCTGGTTGGGCGCAAGGCTGCCAGTCGCTGCAATCTGGATCGCGATCGACAGGAAATTGGCAAAGCCGCACAGCGCAAAGGTGACGACAGCGGTGGTGCGCGCCGACAGCTCTTTCATCTGCCCCAGATCGATAAACGCGACGAATTCATTGAGCACCACCTTGGTGCCGACCAAACTCCCCGCCGCCGCCGCTTCATTCGCCGGGATGTTGAGCAGCAGCATGAACGGCGCAAGGATATAGCCAAGGATCCATTGGAAGGTCAGTTCGGGATGGCCGAACAGCCCGCCCGCTGCGCCTAGCAACCCGTTGGCGAGCGCAACCAGCGACACAAAGGCGAGCACCATCGCCGCGACGGCGACCGCAATCCGCACCCCCGTCTGCGCGCCATTGGCGGCGGCCATGATGACGTTCTCGGCACGCTCGACCTCAAGCACGGGATCGACCGGATCGGCGATCTCGACCGGCTGACCGTCCACGGTGTCGGCAGGCGGCACTGGCGGCACGTCAGGCATGATGATCTTGGCCATCAACAGCCCGCCGGGCGCCGACATGAACGATGCAGCGAGCAGATAGGGCAGCGCCGTCGGACCGAGCAGCGCGGCATAAGCCGCCAGAATGGTGCCCGCGACGCCCGCCATGCCGACCGACATCACCGCAAATAGCTGTGGCGGCTTCAGCGCGGGCAGATAGGGCGCAATCACCAAAGGCGCTTCGCTTTGCCCGACAAAGATATTGGCGGCAGCGCACAACGCCTCAACCTTCGACACGCCAACGATCAGCTCGATGCCGCCGCCGACATATTTGATCACCAGCTGCATGATGCCGAGGTGATAGAGCACCGCCACCAGCGCCGCGAAAAAGATGATCACCGGCAGCGCGGAAAACGCAAAGGCCGACCCAAAAGTGGGATCAGTCGCCAGCTTGCCGAAAATCAACTGAGTGCCCGCCGCTGCATAGCCGAGCAGCGCGGAGACGCCGAGCGCCATCGTTTCGATCACGCGTTTGCCAGCGGGCACGTACAGCACCAGCACCGCCATCGCCACCTGTAGGCCAAAAGCAGCAATCACGACGCGCGGGCGGATCAGCCGTTTATTGTTCGACAGCAGAAACGCGGCCAGCAGGATGACGGCAATCCCGGAAAGGCCGATAAGCGTCTGGTTCATTGATACCCTTTGCGCACAAAACTCACGCGCCCCCCCGGCTGCGCCAGCCGCGCACCATACAGCGCTGACGGCTTTGGGCTAGAGCAAAGCAAATACGGCTCGAAACGCCGCCCGTTCGGGCTGAGCGAAGTCGAAGCCCAAGCGCTGCGCATGCCCTTCGACTTCGCTCAGGGCGAGCGGAGGTTTTTGGTAAACGAGCTATAAAGCACTGCCCGCCCCGTTTGACGGGCGCGGAAATCTCGCTAGCAATCGGCGTATGAACCAAAATGATCTCCGCATCCCGCGCTCGCTCTTCGCGCTGTCGATTTTCTATGGTGGCATGGTCTGCATTGCCGGCGTGCTCGGCAACAAGCAGGTCACGCTCGGGCCGCTTTCCGCGATTGGCCCGATGCTGGGGCTGGGGCCGCTGGCGATTGAGGCGGGGATCTTCGCCTTTTTGATGCTGGTGGTGGTGTCGAGCGCGATTGCCGAGCTGCACGGCGCGGTCATCGCCAACCGGCTGGTCCGCTTCGGCTTTGTGCCGCTGATTGCGTCGATCCTGTTGTCGCTGATCGTCCTCATCATTCCCGCCGCGCCCGACATGGACCCGGCCCGCGCGCAGGCGTTTGAACTAATGATGGGCGCCACCCCGCGCATCTGGGTGGGCGGCATCATTTCCTACGGCATTTCGCAGACGCTGAACGTCTATGTGTTTTCCGCGCTGAAAGGGCGTGAGGGCGGCGGGCTGCTCTGGCTGCGCGCCGGGATCGCCAGCATTTTGAGCCAGATCGTCGACACGCTGCTATTCGTCAGCATCGCCTTTCTGGGCGTCTTCCCGATCCGCGAGCTGCTGATCGGGCAGATGGTGGTGAAGGTGGGCCTCTCCGCCCTGCTGGTACCGCCGCTGATTTATGCAGTGGTGGGGATTGGGCGGTGGCTGGACCGGGGGGAGGGGTGAGGGCTGAGATTGGGTGGAAAGCGACGGTCGGCTTTTGGATCGGATGAGCGTATAGCTGACGGTCCCGAAACGGATATTCTGGCGTCATGAGCGACCCGATAGGTGCAATCACCGAGCTACTGCGCGAGGAACACGGCATATCTCTTGCCAAGCTCCATCCATCGGCGCGGCTAGCGCATGATCTTGGAGTCGATGGGGATGACGCGTCCGATCTTTTCCAGCGCCTTCACGAGCGGTTTGGCACCGACTTTTCGGCGCTGAACGAGCGATGGACCCAGTTCTTCAACCACGAGGGTGCGTCTCCTCGATCAATCCTGATCGCCTTGGCGCTTATGATCCCGTCCACGGCCTTGACGGTGTGGATCGCAGTCGGGCTTGATCTCTCCACGAATGTGGGTGGTTTGCTTGGCGTGGTGGTGTTTTTCGCATCGTGGATCGTGCTTGGACGGCTGCTCCCCGGAAAGCCGAAACGGCCCGTCACCATCGAAGGGCTGGCCGATGTGATCCGCGTCGGCGCATGGCCAGATGATCCCGCGAATGTCCGGTAACAGGTGACGTAACCATGGGTCGTATCGGCTGAGTTTGAGGGGATTGCAGACTAGCCGGTCTTCTGGCCGATAGCTGCCAATCTTCCCTTCTCCCATCGGGAGAAGGATACCGCAGCTTGACAGCTTGCTGTCTAGCGAAGGTTGGATGAGGGGTTCCGCGCTATCGAGGGGGTGATCCCCTCACCCAGCTTCGACTAGGGCCGCGCCAAAGAAGCGCGACCCAAGTCTGCGCAACCCTCTCCCGACGGGAGAGGGATTCCTGCCGCTTGCCCTACCCTTTACCGCGGTCGAAGGTCGGCGCCTTCTGGTGCGAGCCACATCGCATGCCGACCGCTCGCGCCGAGCTTTCGCTGGGGTGACGTTTTGGCTAGAGGACGTGCCATGACCACCCCCGCTTCCACCCCCAATCACGCGCCCGACCCCGCGATGCTCGCCAAAGCGGAAACGCTGACCGAGGCTTTGCCCTATCTTCAGCGCTATGCCGGCAATATCTTTGTCGTGAAATATGGCGGGCACGCGATGGGCGACCCCGAGCTTCAGCGCGATTTTGCCGAGGATGTCGTGTTGCTGAAGGCGGTGGGCATCAACCCTGTCGTTGTGCACGGTGGCGGGCCGCAAATTGGCGCGATGCTGAAGAAACTTGGCGTCGAATCGAGCTTTATCGATGGGCTTCGCGTCACCGATGCACAGACCGCGCAGGTCGCCGAAATGGTGCTGTCGGGCGCGATCAACAAGGAAATCGTCGCCTGGATCGGCCAGGCGGGGGGTCGCGCGATCGGCATTTCGGGCAAGGATGGCGGGTTCGTGCGCGCGTCGAAGGTCGAACGCACGACGCGCGACCCCGACAGCAATATCGAGCGCGTCGTTGATCTGGGCTTTGTCGGCGAACCCGAATCGATCGACCGGACGGTGATCGACACGATTTCAGGCGCGGGGATGATCCCGGTGATCGCCCCGATCGGCATCGGCGCGGATGGGCAGACCTATAACATCAACGCCGATACGATGGCGGGCGCGATTGCGGCGGCATTGGGTGCATCGCGGCTGTTCCTGTTGACCGATGTTGCCGGGGTGCTCGACAAAAGCGGGCAGTTGATGACCGATCTCGACCCTGCAAAAATCGCCGCGTTGCGGGCGGACGGCACGATCACCGGCGGGATGATCCCCAAGCTGGAAACCTGTGTGACCGCCGTCGATGGCGGGGTGGACGCCGCCGTCATCCTTGACGGGCGCGTGCCGCATGCGATGCTGCTTGAAATCTTCACCCGTCAGGGCGCAGGGACGCTCGTCCACCGCTGATCGCTGGGCGCTTGCCGAAGTGTCATAGTTTAGTATAACGCCTGATATGCCAATGGAGAGCCGGTTTTGATTACGCTTATTCAGATTGCGATGGTGCTGCTCAATCTGGTCTGGTGGGTTGTCGTCGTCCAGATCGTGCTGTCGCTGCTGATCTCGTTCAACGTGATCAACACCTATAATGACTTTGTCCGCTCGCTCTATCAGGGCCTCGATAAGCTGACAGAACCGATGTACCGGCCGATCCGCAAGGTCCTGCCCGATTTCGGCCAGATCGACTTTTCGCCCGCCGTCATCCTGATCGGCCTGCAGATCGGGCAGCTGGTGCTGGGCAATGTCGCTGCCTCGATCGCGACCGGCGCGCCACTCTGACGGACAGGCCGTGGACCGCCACGGCTGACGGCATCATCATCGCCGTGCGCGTCACCCCACGCGGCGGGCGCGATGCGTTGATCGCGGGAACGACGGCGCATTTCGCAGCCCGGCTGGCGGCGGCCCCGGTTGAGGGTGCAGCAAATGCCGCGCTGATCGCGCTGATCGCCAAGGCCTTTGCCCTGCCCAAGCGCGACGTTTCGCTGATTGCCGGCCAGACTGCGCGGATCAAGCGCCTCAAGCTTAGCGGCGATCCGCAAAGGCTGGCGGAAATCGCCGCTGGCCTCTATGCCCCGGCGGCATGAGCGCACAACTTATCGACGGCAAAGCCATCGCGGCCGCCCTGCGGGATCGGATCGCGCTTCAAGTAGCGGGATTTCGCGATGCGGCCGGGCGTGCGCCTGGGCTCGCCGTGGTGCTGGTCGGTGAAGACCCGGCATCGGCCGTGTATGTGCGCAACAAGCGCAAGGCGACGCTGGCAGCCGGGATGGCGAGCTTTGAATATCGGTTGCCCGCCGATGTCGAGCAGGGCGATGTGCTGGCGCTGGTCGATACGCTGAATGCCGATCCGGCGGTTGACGGGATCCTGGTCCAGCTGCCCTTGCCGCCGCAGATGGAAGCGGGGGCCGTGCTGCTGGCGATCGACCCCGACAAGGATGTCGATGGCTTCCACCCGGTCAACGCCGGGCGACTGGCAACCGGGATTGACGGTTTCGTGCCGTGTACGCCGCTGGGCTGCGTGATGCTGTTGAAGGACCAATTGGGCGATCTGGCGGGACTGGAGGCAGTAATCGTCGGCCGCTCCAACATTGTCGGCAAGCCATTGGCGCAATTGCTGATCGCGGAGAGCTGCACGGTGACGGTGGCGCATTCAAAGACGCGCGATCTGTCGAGCGTCGTCAAGCGCGCCGATATCGTCGTGGCCGCCGTCGGGCAGCCGGCGATGATCAAGGGCGAATGGATAAAACCTGGCGCGACGGTGATCGATGTCGGCATCAACCGGACCGAGGATGGCCTTGTCGGCGATGTCGATTTCAATGGCGCGGCCAGCGTTGCCGCCGCGATCACGCCAGTGCCCGGCGGGGTTGGGCCAATGACGATCGCTTGCCTGCTGCGCAACACGTTGGTCTCTGCCTATCGTCGGGCGGGTCTGACACTAGACATGGCCTCGCTGTGACCGAGCTGTTCATCTCCTCGCTGATCACCTTTTTTGTGGTGATCGATCCGCCCGGCTGCGCACCAATCTATGCCGGGCTGACAGCGGGCGTGCCGGCGGTGCATGCCCGCGCAATGGCGCTGCGCGCGGTGCTGATTGCCGGGGCAATCCTGGTGGTGTTTGCGCTGTTCGGCCAGACGATCCTGTCGGCGATTGGGGCAAGCCTGGATAGTTTCCGCGTGGCGGGCGGCATCCTGCTGTTCGTGATCGCCACCGAAATGGTGCTCGAAAAGCGCACCCAGCGCCGCGAGGACCGGGCCGAGAAGATCAAGGGCACGCCCGAGATTGAGGATGTTTCGGTGTTCCCGATGGCGATGCCGATGATCGCCGGGCCGGGATCGATCGCGTCGATCATGTTGCTGATGTCAAAGGGGCACGGGGTTGAGCGCACCCTGGTGATCCTGGCCGCGCTGGGCGTGATCCTGGCGCTGACGCTGTTAGCACTGGTCGCGGCCGGACCGATCATGCGCGTGCTGGGCGACAAGATCGAAGCGGTGATCACCCGGCTGCTCGGCGTGCTGCTGGCTGCCCTCGCCGCGCAATTCGTGATTGACGGGCTGCGCGCGAGCTTTTTCTAGCGCCGGGTGCTCCCTCTTCCCGCTACGGCGTGATGGCGTCAGGCCTATTGAACTTCACACCCGTTCGGGCTGAGCGAAGTCGAAGCCCACGCCCACGCGCACCCTATGCCCTTCGACTTCGCTCAGGGCGAACGGGGTATGGGTTGATCCAATCCGACGTCATCACCCGCTAGTGAATCCGCCAGAGTTTCAGCGGCGATCGTTTGGGCAGCGGCACGGGTTCCAGCCAGGCGGGCGTCTCGCCACGCACCAGCCGGGCGTAGAACCCGTTCTTCGCGCGCACCGTATAGACCGTCGATTCAGCCATGTTCGGGCAGGTCAGCAATAAGGTCGCGCCGTGGCGGCGGGCGATCGCGTGGAATTCATCCGCGCTGCGTTTGAAGCCGTGCTGCACGTCAAGAATCGCCGCGCCATTGCGGTGATAGGGGCCCGCCACCGCCGAATGATGCGTCAGCGTGATCAGCCGCGGCCCCAGATCGATAAAGGTGAAGATGGTTTGCGGCGGCAACCGGTTCAACACACCAAGGCTGGGAATGGTCGGGCACGACGCCCCGGCACGATTGACCGCCTTAGTGTTGGTGCTTGGCTTGTCGGGCACGGCAAAGCGGATGACCAGCCCGATAAAAGCACCCGAAACCAGCAGGAAACCGGCAACCGTCCCGAACACCCGGACCAGCACGGATCGATGCGCCAGGCACCAAGGCAGCAGCACCCATCCAAGCGCCACTGCGCCAGGCACCGCCAGCAACTGCGCAGCGGCACCGGCCCGGACCTGCCAGAGCAGCAGCCCGCCCGCCAGCAAGGTGAACAACAGCACCGCCGCCCAGGCGGCAAAGCGATCGCTGCGCCGCGCCCGCCAGGTCGCGATCAGCGCGCCGATCACACCGATAATCGGCAGGGCAGCGACGGTCAGCGCGCCGCGCCACGGATGCGCATAGATCGGCTTGGCCTCACGGACATTGTTGAGCCAATTGGCGGCGAGTTCGGGCGACACTTGTTCGGGCCGCCCCAGGCATTGCGGAAAAACCAGCGCAAAGGCGATGATGATCGCTGCGCCAGCGCCTGCCGCCAGCCCAAGGCGAACCGAGCGGCTGGCCGGATTGACCCGGGCGAGGATGAACAGCAGCGCGCCCGCCTCGATCATCACGCTCAGCCACACTGGCGTCAGCGCATCACAGCGCAGCGCCGCATTGGCGGCGGAGACGAACAGCACATAGCCAATCGCGCTGCCCCCGGCGAGCGCCAGGCCGTAAACGGTCAGCCGCTCGGCCTCAGCACGGTCCCAAATCCAGCGGAGCCCCAAGATCGCACCTGCCCCGGCCGCATAGGGCAGCATCTCCAGCCCGATGCTGAGCGACACAGCGCTCGCCAGCCCGACGGTGATGCCGCCCCGGCGCTGAAGCGGATCGGCCAGGCCCGCGACCGTCAGGCTAAGGCAAGCGAGCTGCCAGCCATGATGGTCAATGCGTAGAGGCATGAACATCAGCATCGTCGCTGCACACATCAGCAGGAAGATCAGCGCCAGCGGCCAGGCAAACGGGCTCACCAGCCGGCGCACGGTGAAGGCCAACCCCGCCATCGCCACCGACAGCGGCAGCAACGGCGCGATCCCGCACGCCAGC
This sequence comes from Sphingomonas sp. 28-62-20, assembly GCF_002281505.1. Classification (NCBI taxonomy): domain Bacteria; kingdom Pseudomonadati; phylum Pseudomonadota; class Alphaproteobacteria; order Sphingomonadales; family Sphingomonadaceae; genus Sphingomonas; species Sphingomonas sp. 28-62-20. The sequence continues at coordinate 40,291 of NZ_NCGH01000013.1, read as the reverse complement.
CGCTCGGCCAGCGCCGTCCCAACAAAGGGCCTGAACGCCAGGATCAGCCCGGCGATCGGCAGATCGACGATCCGGCTCCAGTGCATATCGAAACCAACCGGCGGATTGAGCCGATACTGGCGCAAATCATACCAGGCCTGCCCATTGAGCAGCGCGCGCACTTGCATCAGCCGCATATTGTCATCGGTATCGCCCAGCGACAGCCAATGGATCGCTGGCCAGCGCTGCCAGACGAACCAGGCCGCGATCACCGCCCAGGCGATCAGCGTCAAGCTAAGCCAGTTGCGGTCCAGTTGCTGGGTGAGCGACGCATCGCCGTGCTGCTTGTCGTTCAAAGATGCTTCCCTCGCCTCTCTTCGCGCTCTAGTGCGGCCCCCACAAAGGGCAAGCGGCACGTGAAGACGGTCAATCAGGGACAACAGCGACAACGGGCGGGCGATATGCTCGGCCAACTCGTGCGGTTCGCCATTACCGGCGGATTCGTGACGATGCTGTACGCGATCGTTTACTGGCCGCTCGCCACCTATGTCATTCATCCGATGGCGGCGTTTGTGGCGGGGTATCTGGTCGCGCTGACGACGGGCTATGTCCTGCACAGCCGCTGGAGTTTTCGCGGGCATGGCAGCCGCGACGATATCCGCCGCACCACCGGCCGGTTCTTTGCGGTGTCGTTGGTCAGCTTTGCGCTCAACGGCCTGTTCACCTGGGTGCTCACCGGGCCGCTTTTGCACGGCGCGACCTGGTGGCCGCTGATCCCGATCTTCTTCTTCACCCCGCTGGTCACCTTTGCCCTCAACCGGTTGTGGGTGTTTGCGTAATGGGACGTCGCTGATGGACCGCATCGTTTATGACCGGATGGCCGCGCATGATTCCACCCATTGGTGGTACCGCGCCCGGCGCGAGATTCTGTCGGACTATCTGACGCGCGAAGCCGGGTTGCCCAAGGACGCGCGCATATTGGAGATCGGCTGCGGCACGGGGCATAATCTGCCGATGCTGGCGCGGTTCGGCACCGTTGAGGCGATCGAGATCGATCCGGTCGCGCGCGGCATTGCCAGCGAGCGGCTCGGCAAGCCGGTCAGCGCCGCGCCGCTGCCTGCGCTGCCGGGAATCGAGCGCGGTGGCTATGATCTGATCGCGGTGCTCGATGTCGTCGAACATATCGAGGATGATATCGCCGCCCTTGCCGCGATGCGCGATTGCCTGAAGCCCGGCGGCAAGATCTTGATCACCGTCCCCGCGCATCAATGGCTGTGGAGCGCGCATGATGTGGTGAACCACCACCATCGCCGCTATTCAAAGACAACGCTGAACAGCGCGATTGTAGCAGCCGGGCTAGACCATAATGGCCTGCGCTATTTCAACTCGCTGCTGTTCCCGCTTGCCGCTGCCGCGCGAGTCGCCGGGCGGATGACGGGCCGCGACGACAGCGATGATTCGCCGCCGCCCAAGGCGCTCAACACACTGTTCGAAACAATCTTTGGCTGGGAACGCCATCTTGTCGGCCGGATGCCGCTGCCGCCGGGCGTGTCGATCGTTACGTTGGCGGCACCGGCGGCTTGACGCGGGGTTTCCGGCGCGGTGCGGGCGCCGGTTGGGCGCGCGTGGCCGTCGCCTCGTCTTCCTGCGGCTCGGCACGATAGCCAAGCGTCGCGCGACCCTGCACCGGGCCCGCCACATCAGCGACCAGATAAAGCGGCCGCCGCTTCGATTCCACATAGAGCCGGCCGAGATATTCGCCGATCATGCCCAGCACGAACATCTGCACCGCGCCGAGCAGCACCACGACCAGCATCGTCGATGTCCAGCCCTGCACCGCGCTGCCGGTGAAAAAACCAATCGCGATATAGACGAACAGCAGCAACGACGCCCCTGTCAGCGCGAGCCCGGCATGGCTGGCAAAGCGCAGAGGCGCGGTCGAAAAACCAGTCACCGCATCGAGCGCGAAGCGGATCATCTTGGCGAGCGGATATTTGGTCTCGCCCGCATGCCGTTCGGCCCGGTCGTACAGAAACGGCACTTGGCGAAAGCCAATCCACGCCACCATGCCGCGGATGAAGCGCGCTTGTTCAGGCAGGCTCAAAAACGCATCGAGTGCACGCCGGCTCATCAGCCGGAAATCGCCGGTATCAAGCGGGATCGGCGTATCGGTCACGCGATCGAGCACGCGGTAAAAGGCCGCGGCGGTCAGTTTCTTGAAAAAGGTTTCGCCCTCGCGCTTACGGCGGACCGCATAAACGACATCGGCCTGCTCGGCGGCCATGGTCGCGCGCATATCAGCGAGCAATTCGGGCGGATCCTGCAAATCGGCATCGATGATCATGATCTGCTGGCCGCAGCACAGATCCAGCCCCGCTGTCAGTGCCAGTTGATGGCCATGATTGCGCGACAGGTTGATCGCGATGAGATGCGAGTCGCCCGCTGCCAGCCGCTGCATCACGGGCCAGCTCGCATCCTTTGATCCGTCATTGACGAAAACGATCTCGTAATCGTCGCCAACGGCCGCCTGCGCCGCGGCCGAGACGCGGGCGTGCAGAATGTCGAGACAGGCGGCTTCATTGTAACAGGGTACGACAATGGAAAGGGCGGGGCGCTTCATCCGCCCCCTCTACCGTGTGTTTCACCAATAGGGAATCGCCAAGCGCGGGACGCTAACCCAGTTGGGCCTTGGCGCGCGCCTCGACCAGTCGTTCCAGGATCGTCAGTGGCACCGCGCCATCGCGCAGCACCTCATGGAATTGCTTCAGGTCGAACTTGTCGCCCAATATCCGCTTGGCATTGTCGCGCGCGCGCAGCCAGCTGATATGGCCAAGCTTATAGCTGCACGCCTGCCCCGCCTGGGTGCAGTAGCGTTCGATCTCGCGCAGCGAGCGCGGGCGCGCAAAGCCGACAGTCTCGACGAAATAGTCAGTCGCCTGCTCGCGCGTCCAGCGTTTGGCGTGGATGCCGGTGTCCGCCACCAGCCGCGCAGCGCGGAACAGGAAGGACTGGAGATACCCCGCCCGTTCGATCGCATTGGCATAGCCACCGAGTTCCTCGGCCACTTGTTCGGCATATAACGCCCAGCCTTCCGAATAGGCGCTGAAGCCTGACAACCGCCGAAGCAGCGGCGAATCAAGCTTCTGGACGATGCTGAGCTGCAAGTGATGCCCCGGCACCCCTTCATGATAGCTGAGCGAGGGCAGTGTATATTTCGGCCAGTCACCAACGCTTTTCAGGTTGATGAAGTAGATCGCCGGGCGGGTGCCATCGAGCGAGGCGCGGCGGTAATAGCCGTTTGAGGCGCCGTCCTGAATCTCCACCGGCACCGCGCGGATATCGAGTGGTTCGCTGGGCGGGTTGAGAAACGCCTCGCCAAGCCGTTTCTGCATCGCCGCTACGCCGACGTTCAGGCCCGCCAGCAAGTCGGCCCGCCCTTCCGCCGTATCCGCGTAAAGCTGTGACGGCATGTCGTTGAGCGCCGTCAGCCGCGCCCCGACACTGCCCTTGGTCAACCCCTGCGCCTTCAAAATCGCATCGAGCTCGGCGCTCAGCGATGCGACTTGCTCCTTGCCGATCTTATGGACTTCATCGGGCGTGAAATCGGTGGTGGTGGCTGCCTTCAGCGCCTCGGCATAGATGGCATCGCCATTGGGCAGTGCCCATAGTCCCGCTTCCTTGCGACGCGGCAGCGCCTGAACGAGCGCGATTTGCCGATCGAGCGCCGGATAGACCTGGCTCTCGACAATGGCGGCAGCCTTTGCTGACCAATCGCCCGCCAACCCGGCAGCCTTGGCGCGCGTGAGGAGCGAGTTGACCATCGCACTGGCGGCGGCAGGCTTGCCCCGCAGTGCCTTGAGCTGGCCGATCGTCAGATCGAGCGAGAAATCGGGCGCGACAAAACCGCGCGCGGCTTCCTCCTTTTGCACCGCACTGTCCTGATCAAGCGCAGTCGCAAAGGCGGAGAGGCGCGCGCAATAGGCTTCGGCATCGGCGGTGGTGCGGATGGTGTGCGCAGAATTGAGGAAATCGGGGACCGAGAAATAGGCACCGCCCTGCTGGAAGATACGATAGGGGCGGATCGTGCTGCCAATCCCGAATGTGTCGGGGCCAACAACGCTGCTATTCAGCGAGTATAAGACGACTTCGCGGTTGAGCTTGGCCGTTTCGGACAGCGTGGTCGTGTCGATCGCCTCGATCCGCGCAATCGCTTGCTTGGTTCGTGCAAGATCAGCAGCGCGGGCGGCGAGCGACCGATCCCCTAACTGCCCCTTAGCGGCAGCGCGCTTGCCCGTATCGAGCCCAAGTTGGGTTACGCTCTCCGGCGAATCATCAAGACCTTCCTGAAAAATCGCTTCGAACAACGCGTTGATCGCCGCGTCGCCAGCGGGAGCGGCTGCGCGCAGCGCGCTAGGCGTCAGGGAGAGCGCGGCGACAGCACCGCTGGAGGAAAGAAATTGGCGGCGGTCCATGGGCGGGCGACTCCTGTGTGAAGGATGGGAGGGAACCTAGTCGACGACAGCCAGTCAGCAAGCTGCTTCTATACGCGCTCCACCGCGCTCACCGCATCGGCAGCCCGTAGCGCCGCGATCAGGCGCATCAGATGCTGAAGATCGTGGACCTCAACATCAATGGTGTTGGTGTGATAGCCCGAATCGCGATTATCGAGCCTGAGGCCCAGAATATTGGCTTTATGCGCGCCAATGATGGTGGCGACGACGCCCAGCGCGCCGGGTTCGTTCTTCAGATCAACCGCAATTTGGGCGGTTGCGCCTTCGGTCTTGTCGCCCCAGGCAAGATCGACCCAATCCGCATCATCGCCGTCGATCAGCGTCTTGCAGTCGATCGAATGAACCTCGATCAGCCGATCAGGATGGCGCAGCCCGACAATCCGGTCGCCGGGCACGGGATGGCAGCATTCGGCGAGTTCAAAGGCAATGCCGTGCTTCAGGCCACGGATCGAAATCGCGCTTGATTGCGGTGGCAGGGCGTGGCGAGCGGCCTTGTCGGCCGATCCCGGCATCAGCGCTTCCATCACGTCGGCATCTGGAATGCGGCGCTTGGCGATCGCCTCCATCAGCGCGGCTTCATCGGCCAGCTTCAGCCTTTTCAACGCCACATTGATCGCATCATCGGCCAGCGTGGCGGGCAGCCGCTGGACAATTTCCTCATAGATTTTGCGGCCAAGCGCCTGGCCTTCGCTGCGTTCGGTCTGGCGCAAATGGCGGCGAATGGCGGCGCGCGCCTTGCCGGTGATTGCAAAGTTAAGCCAACCCGGCTGCGGCACTTGCGCTTTGGAGCGCAGGATTTGCACCTGATCGCCATTCTCTACCCGCGTCCGCAAGGGGGCAACCCGGCCATTGATCTTGGCCCCCACCGCCTGGTCACCCAAATCGGTATGGAGCGCATAGGCAAAATCAATCGGGGTTGCGCCCTTGGGTAGCTGGATCAATTCGCCACGCGGCGTAAAGGCAAAGATCCGGTCCTGATACATCGCCATGCGGGTATGTTCGAGCAGCTCTTCGGGGCTCTCGGCGGTATCGAGAATCTCGACCAGATCAGCGATCCAGCGCACCTGCGTATCGGGGCGCACCTTGCTCTGCTTATAGGCCCAGTGTGCGGCCAGACCGTGTTCAGCCTCAGCATGCATTTCCGTCGTGCGAATCTGGATTTCGACACGGGTATTTTCGGCATGCATCACCGACGTATGCAGCGAACGATAGCCGTTACGCTTGGGGGTTGAGATATAATCCTTGAACCGGCCCGGCACCATCGGCCACCGGCGATGGATCAGCCCGAGCGCGGTATAGCAATCCTCCACCGTCGGCACGATCAGCCGGAACGCCATGATATCGGACAATTGTTCGAAGCTGATGTGCCGTTCGGCCATCTTCTTCCAGATCGAATAGGGGTGTTTTTCGCGCCCTGAAATCTCCGCGCCAACCCCGCCGCGCTCAAGCAATTGCTTGAAGCTTTTGGCGATCTTGTCGATCCGGTCGCCATCGCCTTCCTTGAGCTGCTCCAACCGCTTGGTGATCGAGCTATAGGCCTCTGGCTCAAGCTCGCGAAACGCCAGCGTCTGCATTTCCTTCATGAACTCATACATGCCGATCCGCTCAGCAAGCGGGGCATAGATGTCCATGGTTTCGCGCGCGATCCGGCGGCGCTTTTCAGGCTTGGCGATGTGGTGCAGCGTCCGCATATTGTGCAGCCGATCAGCCAGTTTGACGAGCAGCACGCGAATATCGTCTGACATCGCCAGCAGGAATTTACGCAGATTTTCGGCCGCGCGTTCATTTTCGGTCTGCGCTTCGATCTTCGACAGCTTGGTCACGCCGTCAACCAGCCGGGCGACATTGGCGCCGAACAGCCTTAGGATTTCCTCCGGCGTGGCGACCGTGTCTTCGATCGTATCGTGCAGGATCGCGGTTGCGATGGTTTCATCATCAAGATGAAGATCGGTCAGGATCCCGGCGACTTCGATCGGATGGCTGAAATAGGGGTCGCCGCTGGCGCGCTTCTGGCTGCCATGCGCCTGCATCGAAAAAACATAGGCGCGATTGAGCAAGGCCTCATTGGCCTGTGGATCGTAGCTTAATACCCGATCGACGAGTTCATATTGCCGCAGCACGCGACCACGATGGGGCCGCGTGCTGCTGCTTTGCAACAATATACTTTGTGTCAGCTCGCGCGCGCATTGCACTTGGCAAGCATTTCGGCGTCGAGCGGCGTGCCAGCGACAGTGAAGGCGCTGAGCGCGCCAACGCGCTGGACGACCATCTGGCACATGATCACGTCGCGCTGGGTCGATTGCTTGGCGGTGCAAACACCGTCTGCGCACTTCCACAGCGTGCCGGCGGTGATGACGCTGGCCTTGGTTGGGGCGGTCACGGGCGTTGCGCTATAATAGCTGCTGGAAGCCGCCGACGCGGCGCTGGCGAAGAGCAGCATAGCAGAGGTGGCGAGGGCAGCGGCGATGGGGAGGGTGCGTGTCATGATGAACTCCATGATCGGTTCGTGGACAGATTGAGGCGTAAATTACCGGCAACCGAATTAAGTTGCGAATCACTACTTACTCCGATAGGTTTCCAGTTGCAACTAGAAACTAATATTTCATTCGCATGACGGTTCAAATTTGTTAGATTACGTCAGGATTGAGGACGCATGGACGGAAAACTGAGAGAACCCTTGCGCGAACTGGCCGAGTGCAGCCTGCCGGCAGCGCTGGAGGCGATGGGTGAGCGCTGGTCCTTTTTGATCCTGCGTGCCGCCTTTAATGGCTTGTATCATTTCGAGGAATTTCAGTCCGAACTGGGCATTGCGCGCAACATTCTGGCCAATCGCCTGGCGCGACTCGTCGAACATGGCATCCTGAAGCGCGAGGCGATGCCCGATGATCGCCGCAAGATCGAATATCGGCTGACCGATAAGGGTTTTGCCCTGCTGCCGACGATGATTGCGCTGCGGCAATGGGGGGAGCGCTGGGAAACCGGCTTTCCCGCCTCACCCGTGCTGGTCGATGAACGCGATCGGCGGCCGATCGCGCAGATTGACGTGCGCGCCTGGGATGGGCGGGTGCTGACCAAACAGGATCTGCTCTGGTCACTGCCCGAACATGTTGCGGGCAACCCGATCGACATTCGCGCCGCCGAATAGGGCTTAGCCGCTCACCAGGGCTTCCAGCCGGGTGCGCACTTCTCCCGTGATCGGTTTGGGGCGGCCCGTGGCCAGATCGACATGAACGATCGTCATCAAAATCGTGCAGTGCAACGCCCCCGTCGCTGCATGGCATAGCTCAAAGCGCTGCATCATGCTGGTCCCGCCGATCCGCTCAATGCGGACAAAGGCCTCGATCTCGTCGTTCATCACGAACGGCTTGAAATAATCAATCTCGGTATGGCGGACGTGAAATTCCGCTTCGGTCCATTCGGGGCCTAGGTCTTCCAGTCCCGTACTGGGCCAGAATTCCGACACCGCCACGTCGACATATTCCAGATAGCGCGAGTTATAGACGACGCGCTGAGCATCGACCTCCGCGTAGCGGACCTTGAATCGGGTGGAAAAGCGAAAGCCAGGGCGTGTCATGCCCGGTCGATGAAGGGCCATGGGCGCGGCGTCAATCGCTGCGTGCGGATCAGGCGAGCAGCCGGATACCGACCAGCGCGAGCGTAATCGCCAGGATCGGCACCAGAATATGTTCATGAATGCGTGCCGCGAGCATGCTGCCAAGGATGATCCCGGGAATCGACCCCAGCAGCAGCGAGGCGAGCAGCCACAGATCGACTGAGCCCATCGCCAAATGGCCGATGCCGGCAATCAGCGTCAGGGGCACGGCATGCGCAATATCAGACCCGACCAGCCGCGCGACCGGCACTTTGGGATATAGCACCAGCAGCGCAGTCATCCCCAGCGCGCCCGCCCCGACGGAGGTGAGCGACACCATCACGCCGAGCACCACGCCCAGCACGATCGTGATCTGATCAAGCCGATCCGCATTGGCGCCGACCAGCAGTGGCGACAAGCGCGCCACGATCGTCTTTCTGAAAAAGACCGAAATGGCCGTGGCGATCAACGCGACGCCAAGGGCACCCGTGATCACCTTGCCCATCGCTTCGCCCTGCCAGTTGAACAGCCAGAGGGCCGCCAGCGTCACCAACGCCGCCGGGACGCTGCCGGTCGCGAGACGGCGGACCACCCGCCAGTCGACCGTGCCGTGTCGGCCGTGCACCAATGTGCCAACCGTCTTGGTCGCCGATGCATAAAGCAGATCAGTGCCAACCGCCGTCGCAGGATGGAAGCCGAACAACAGCACCAAGAGCGGCGTCATCAGCGATCCGCCGCCAACCCCGGTCAACCCGACCAGCACCCCGACCAGCGTGCCGGCGAACGAATAGAGCGGATTAATCACTCAGCCATCCGCTCGGCACAGAGGCTGGGGTCAAGCGGAGTCACGCGCGGGCGTGTTGACGCCCATCGATTGGAGATATTTTTTCACGTTGCGCGCTGCCTGGCGCAGTCGCTGTTCGTTCTCGACCATTGCGATCCGCACAAAGCCCTCACCGTTCTCGCCATAGCCCACCCCTGGCGCAACCGCGACCTGCGCGCATGTCAGCAATTGTTTGCTGAACTCAAGGCTACCTAAATGCGCCAATGCCGGCGGCAGCGGCGCCCAGGCAAACATCGATGCGGCAGGCGCAGGAATATCCCACCCTGCCCGACCAAAGCTTTCGACCAGCACGTCGCGGCGCTTATGATAAAGCTCGCGATTCTTTTCGACGATATCCTGCGGCCCGTTCAGCGCGGCGCAGGCAGCAGCCTGAATCGGCGTAAAAGCGCCATAATCGAGATAGGATTTCACGCGCGTCATCGCGGCGATCAGCTTCTTGTTGCCGACGGCAAAGCCGATCCGCCAGCCGGCCATTGAATAGGTCTTGCTCAGGCTGGTGAACTCGATCGCGACGTCCTTGGCGCCCTTCACCTGCAGGATCGACGTGGTTGGCTTGCCGTCAAAATACAGCTCGGAATAGGCAAGGTCGGAAATGATCCAGACCTTGTTCTCGCGCGCCCAGGCGACCAGCCGCTCGTAAAAAGCGATATCGACCGTCTCAGCGGTGGGGTTCGACGGATAATTGACCACCAATATCGACGGACGCGGCACGGTGAAGTTCATCGCCCGCTCAAGTGCTTCCCAATAGCGTTCATCGGGGGTGGTCGGCACGGCGCGGATCGTCGCCCCGGCAATGATGAAGCCAAAGGTGTGGATCGGGTAGCTGGGGTTGGGCGCGAGCACGACATCGCCCGGTGCGGTGATCGCGGTGGCCAGGCTGGCGAGCCCTTCCTTCGATCCCATCGTAACGACAACTTCGCTTTCCGAATCGACCTCGACGCCGAAGCGGCGACCGTAGTAATTCGCCTGCGCCTTGCGCAGCCCGGGAATGCCGCGCGACGCCGAATAGCCATGCGCATCGGGCTTGGCCGCGACTTCGCACAATTTTTCGATGACATGGGCGGGCGGCGGCAGATCGGGATTGCCCATGCCCAGGTCGATAATGTCCTCCCCGGCCGCGCGCGCCTGCGCCCGCATCGCGTTGACTTCAGCGATGACATAAGGGGGCAGGCGTTTGATGCGGTAAAATTCGTCTGACATGGGTGCATTCCATCGGTCGGCGGGGTCGGTACAGCCCGTTCATAGGCGATTTGTCGTGCAGGGTGAATGACGGCGAAGCATGCTTGCGGTAGGCTGCAGCAAATAACAAGAATCGAGGATGCGATGCGCGAGCCCGAGCCGACCGAGACGCCGCTGAGTTCGGCCTTCACGATCCCCAGTCTGGAGGACATGCAGCACTGGACATGGGTGATGGGTCGCGCGCAGCAGATGATGCTGGAGGCGGGGTTGCAGACGATGCAGGAAACCCCGGCCATGCCGATTATCCCCGGCTTCAGCGATCAACGCACCATCGATCGCGCGCGCGATTTCTGGACCGACAGCATGAAGCTGTGGCAGCATTTTTTGGCCCCCGCACTGGCCGATCCGATTGAGGAGTCAGCCGAACACGCGCGCGACAAGCGCTTCAAAGCACCGCAATGGCGTGAAAATCCGGTGTTCGACTGGATCCGCCAAAGCTATTTCCTGGTTTCAGACCATCTCTTGCGCGGGGTGGAGGAAATGGACGGGATCGACCCGCACCAGCGCGAACAGCTGCGCTTTGCCACGCGCGGCTTTGTCGATGCGATGAGCCCAAGCAATTTTCCCGCCACCAATCCGCTCGTGCTCGAAAAGACGCTGGAAACCGGCGGCGAAAATCTGCTTCACGGTTTGCAGCATATGCTCGCCGATATGAGCAAGGGCCAGCTCACCCATACCGATCCCGATGCGTTTGCAGTCGGGCGCAATCTGGCGATGACGCCAGGCAAGGTCGTCAAGCGCACCCCGCTCTATGAACTGATCCAATATTCCCCAACCACGCCCGATGTGCTGGCGGTCCCGCTGGTGATCTTCCCGCCATGGATTAATCGCTTCTACATCCTCGATCTCACGCCTGAGAAAAGCTTCATCAAATGGGCCGTCGATCAGGGGCTGACGGTCTTTGTCGTGTCGTGGAAATCCGCCGACGCCACGATGAAGGATGTGGTGTGGGACGATTATGTCGAGCAGGGCCAGATTGATGCGATCGATACGATTCGCGATCTGCTCGACGTCTCCTCAGTGCATGCGATCGGCTATTGTGTGGCGGGCACGACGCTGGCGGCGACGCTTGCCGTGCTGGCGGCGCGGGGCCAGGCCGACAAGGTCAAATCGGCGACCTTCTTCACCGCGCAGGTCGATTTCGCGCAGGCCGGCGAACTGCTCCATTTCGTTGATGACGAGCAGATGAAACTGATCGAGCAGCTGTCTCCCGATGGCTTTCTTGATGGGCGCTATATGGCGGCGACCTTCAATCTGCTGCGCGGGCGCGATCTGATCTGGAATTATGTCACCAATAATTATCTGCTCGGCCAGGATTATGCGCCGTTCGATCTGCTCCACTGGAATGGCGATACCACCAACCTGCCAACCAAATGGCATTTGAGCTATTTGCGCGATCTCTACCGCGACAATTTGTTGGTCAAACCCGGTGCCCTTTCGATCTCAGGCACCCCGATCGATCTCACCACGGTGATGACGCCGAGCTATATTCAGGCCGGGCGCGAGGACCATATCGCGCCCGCCGAGAGCGTGTGGCAACTGACGCGCCAGCTCCACGGGCCGATCCGATTCGTGCTCGCAGGCTCCGGCCACATCGCCGGCGTCGTCAATCCGCCGGCAGCGGCCAAATATCAATATTGGACCAATTCGGTGCTGGGCGATTCGCTGGTCGACTTTGTCGCCGGTGCCGCTGAGACAAAGGGCAGCTGGTGGCCGGACTGGATCGACTGGATCAGGCAACAGGATGCAGCATCGCTTGCAGCAAAAGGGCCGCGCCTGCCGGGCAAGGGGCGGTTAAAGGCACTGGCGGATGCGCCAGGCAGCTATGTTTGTGAGAAATAAAATCATATTTTTCAATATATTGAACAATTAATCAAATAATATGTTGCGACGCACAAAAAATCCTTGAATCGGGCGAGACACTCGCATATATTGCAGTGCAGCAAACGAGAAGAGGAGGCCCCGATGGCCGACAAAGTCACCAAGGATGTTGCCAAGCCCGCTCCGGTAGCAGCCGACAAGGTTGCCCCCTCGGTCGTCGCCAAGACCAAGCCTGCCCCGGCAGCCAAGGCACCGGCGGCCAAAGTTACGCCGGCCAAAGTATCGGCGCCGGCACCTAAGACTGTTGCGCCGGTTGCTGCGGTCACCGCGCCCAAGCCAGCGCCTGTCAGTGCGCCGGTTGCCGCAGCGCCAACGCCGGTTGCGGAAAAGCCCGCACCCGCTCCTGTTGCCGAGCCCGTTATTGCCCAGGCAATGCCCGTGAAAACCCCAGAAGCCGTCAAGACCGAACCAACGCCGATCGCCGCAACCGCGACGCCGGCACCTCAACCTAAAAAGGAAGTCACCATGGAAAACACCGTCAAGAACACCGCCGAAAAGGCGCAGACCATGTTTGTTGAAATGAACGATCGCGCCAAGGCAGCGCTGGAAAAGACCCAGGGCATGTTTGCCGACATGAACGAATTCAACAAGGGCAATGTCGAAGCACTTGTCGAGTCGTCGAAGATCGCTGCCAAGGGCATCGAGACGATGGGCCAGGATGCCGCTGAATATACCCGCAAGTCGTTCGAAGGCATGACCGCAATCGTCAAGAGCCTGGCCGCCGTCAAGTCGCCGACCGAGTTCATGAAGCTGCAGAGCGATTATGTCCGCACCTCGTTCGACTCGATGGTCGCCGAATCGTCGAAGACCACCGAAACGATGCTGAAGCTCGCCGGTGAGATCGCTCAGCCGATCTCGAACCGCGTTGCGGTTGCTGCTGAGAAGATCAAGATCAGCGCCTAATTGATCCGGCGTTTCGGCGCCGATCCATATGCCAAAGGGGCGGTCGCAGCGATGCGGCCGCCCTTTTGCATGCAAAATCGGGGGAAAAACGGATTAGCATGCGCTTCCCCCTTGCCCTTGGCCGGGCAGGTGCCATATTTTCAGGGCACATGACCATTGGCTTTCACATCCCGCACGCAATGGCGCAGCGACCGCCCGGCGAGGACGACGAGGGCACCGGCCTCGGCGTCGCCACCCGCACGCGTACCCGCACCAAACAGCCGACACCCTATCGGGTGCTGATGCTCAATGATGATTATACCCCGATGGAATTCGTGGTGCTGTGCCTGCAGCGCTTCTTTCGGATGAGCATTGAGGAAGCAACCCGGGTGATGCTGCATGTCCACCAAAAGGGCGTCGGCGTCTGCGGGGTCTTTACTTATGAAGTGGCCGAAACCAAGGTCAGCCAAGTGATGGATTTCGCCCGGCAGAACCAGCACCCGCTGCAATGCACACTCGAAAAGGCCTGAACACGCGAATCGGTTGGCGGCCCGGCAATATCGTTGATTGACAGGCGCGATTCAGTCGCACCCCTTGCGTGCCATCGCTGAGACGATAGAAGCTCGGCAATGGACAGAATCCTTATTCGCGGCGGCAATCGCCTCTCCGGCCGGCTGCCTATTTCGGGCGCCAAGAACGCAGCCCTAACGCTGATGCCTTGCGCGCTGCTGACCGAAGAGCCGCTGACGCTGCGCAACCTGCCGCGACTGGCCGATGTCGATGGGTTCGGCCACCTGCTCAACCAGCTTGGCGTCTCGACGATGGTCGAAGGGTCGCGCCCCGATGAATTCGGTCGGGTGATGACGCTGAAGGCGGGGCGGCTGACCTCGACGGTCGCGCCCTATGATATCGTGCGCAAGATGCGCGCGTCGATCCTGGTGCTCGGGCCCCTGGTTGGGCGCGCGGGCGAGGCGACGGTGTCATTGCCGGGCGGCTGCGCGATCGGCAATCGTCCGATCGATCTTCACTTGAAGGCGATGGAGGCCTTAGGCGCTGAAATCGAATTGGCTGCGGGCTATGTCAAAGCGATGGCACCGGGCGGACGACTGCCGGGCGGCCGCGTGAGTTTCCCTATCGTGTCGGTCGGCGCGACCGAGAATGCGCTGATGGCCGCCGTGCTCGCCAAGGGGCCGTCAGTGATCGAAAACGCCGCGCGCGAGCCGGAGATTGTCGATCTGTGCAACTGTCTGGTGGCGATGGGGGCATCGATCAGCGGCATCGGTACCGAAACGATCGAGATTGAGGGTCGCGACCGGCTGCACGGGGCGACCTACCGTGTGATGCCCGATCGGATCGAAGCGGGCAGCTATGCCTGCGCAGCGGCGATTACCGGCGGTTCGCTCGATCTGGTTGGCGTTGCGGCGGCAGACATGCGCGCGACCACGGCGGCGCTGATCGACGCTGGGGTCACGATTGAAGAACATGCTGATTTCCTGCGCGTCACCGCAACCAATGGCTTGTCCCCGCTCACCTTGTCGACCGCGCCTTTTCCGGGCTTTGCAACCGATATGCAGGCGCAGTTCATGGCGATGCTGTGCATGGCCGATGGCGCCAGCGTGCTGACCGAAACGATTTTCGAAAATCGCTATATGCATGTGCCCGAGCTGGCGCGGATGGGCGCCGATATTCAGGTGCGCGGTCGCACAGCGGTGGTGCGCGGCGTCGACAAGATGATCGGTGCGCCAGTGATGGCAACCGATCTGCGCGCGTCGATGAGCCTGATCCTGGCCGGTCTTGCTGCCGAGGGCGAAACGCAGGTTCAGCGCGTCTATCACCTTGATCGCGGTTATGAGCGGCTTGAGGAAAAGCTTTCCGCGGTTGGTGCCGATATCGAGCGGGTCAGCGACGGCTGACGACGCAGTCGCGCGGCGATCGCTTAACAGCGATCCTGCGCCAGCGCATCGGCCAGCAGCGCACGCACGGCCCGCACCCCTGCCAGCGTTGGTGCAGCCTTACCCGAATCGGGACCCGCCACGGGCTCTGCTGCGAGCAAGCTTTGCACGCCGCGGATGGTATAGCCTTCGTGGTTCAACAACATGTTGATCCGTCGCACCAACGCGACATCTTCGGGCCGATAATACCGCCTTTTGCCGGCGCGCTGGAGCGGCCGCAGCTGCGTAAATCGCGTTTCCCAATAGCGAAGAATATGCCGGGGCAGGCCAATTTCCTGCGACAATTCGCCGATTGTTCGAAATGCCCCGGCCGATTTTTCGAGTGGCATGGCCACCTTGGCCGTCAGCTTGCCTCGACGATGCGTTCGCGCATCATCTGGCTGGCGCGGAAGGTCAACACCCGGCGCGGCGCGATTGGCACTTCAACGCCGGTCTTTGGATTGCGGCCGACGCGCTCGCCCTTATTGCGCAGCACAAAGGTACCAAAGCCCGAAATCTTCACATTTTCCCCAGCGGCGAGCGAATCGCTCATATGATCGAGAATTTGTTCGACCAATTTGGCCGAATCCATCCGCGACAAGCCAACATCGCGGTGCAATGCGTCTGCCAGATCAGCCCGAGTCAACGTACCTGCTTCAGCCATATCAAACTCTCCCCCCAAAATTTGGCTACCCTTGTCAGACACTAACACAAGCGACAAGCTGATCGGAAGAGATTTGTAACCCGTTTGTTACAATCAATATCGGATCAGCGCGGCGCCCCAGGTAAATCCTCCGCCCATCGCCTCGAGCACCAAAAGCGCGCCGCGTTTGATCCGCCCGTCCCGAACCGCGACATCAAGCGCGAGCGGCACCGAAGCGGCCGATGTATTGGCGTGTTGATCGACCGTCATGATCACTTTTTCAGGCGGCAGCCCGAGTTTGCGCGCGGTCGCATCAAGAATACGGGCATTGGCCTGGTGCGGCACCACCCAATCAACATCCTGCGCGGAAAATCCCGATGCGCTCAGCACTTCCTCCATCACCGTCGCCAGATTGACAACGGCGTGGCGAAAGACTTCACGTCCCTTCATCCGCACCTTGCCGACCGTGCCGGTGGTTGACGGCCCGCCATCGACATAGAGCAGCTGATTATGACGGCCATCGGCGTGAAGCCGGCTGTGCAGCACGCCCCGGTCACCCCCCGATTCGCCCTCCAGCACGATTGCCCCGGCGCCGTCGCCGAACAGCACGCATGTCGTCCGATCTTCCCAATCAAGCAGTCGGCTGAAGGTTTCCGCGCCGATCACCAGCGCGCGCCGGGCCGCGCCGGTGCGAATCAGGCTGTCGGCAACATGCAGCGCGTAGAGAAACCCCGAACAGACCGCGGCCACATCAAACGCAACGCAATCATCAATGCCCAGCATCGCCTGGACCTTGGTCGCCGAGGACGGAAACGTCTGATCAGGCGTCGCGGTTGCCAGCACGATCAGATCAATTTCGTTCGCTGTTCGGCCGGCGGCATCAAGCGCCGCGCGACAGGCATCGGCCGCAAGCGTCGCCGTCGTCTCGCCCTCACCCGCGATGTGGCGGAAACGGATCCCGGTGCGCTCAACAATCCATTCGTCAGACGTATCAACGGTTTCAGCGAGTTCGGCATTGGAAACACGGCGCGCCGGCAGGGCGGAACCGGTGCCAGTGATCACTGAGCGAATCATGCCGCCTGATCTTCAACATTGCGCAAATCATCACTGATTCGCCGGGTGAGATCGTCGCGCACCAGCTTGGCCGCCACTTCGATTGCATGCGAAACGCCGGTCGCATTGGCGCCGCCATGGCTTTT
Source organism: Sphingomonas sp. 28-62-20 (assembly GCF_002281505.1). NCBI lineage: Bacteria > Pseudomonadati > Pseudomonadota > Alphaproteobacteria > Sphingomonadales > Sphingomonadaceae > Sphingomonas > Sphingomonas sp. 28-62-20. The sequence goes on along the minus strand of NZ_NCGH01000013.1, from coordinate 23,590 downwards.
GACGACCAGACCGTTCAGCCCCAGAAACACGCCGCCATTATGGTTGTTTGGATCAAGATGATCGCGCAGCAACTGAGTCGCCGGGCGCGAAATCAAAAAGCCGACCTTGGACCGAAACGAACTGCGAAACGCGCGCTTGAGCAGATCGGCGACGAATTTGGCCGTGCCCTCAGCGGTTTTTAGGGCGATATTGCCGGTGAAACCGTCACAGACGATCACGTCGACATTGCCGTGCGAAAGCTGGTTGCCTTCAACAAAGCCCGCAAAATGCAGCGGCAGATGCGTCGCCTTTTTCAGCATCGCGGCGGCATCGCGGATGCTGTCCGTGCCCTTCAAATCCTCAGTGCCAATGTTGAGCAGGGCGACGCGCGGGGCAGCCAGATCAAAGCTGGTGCGCGCATAGGCAGCACCCATAACCGCAAACTGCACCAGATTGCGGGCGTCGCATTCGGTGTTGGCGCCCAGATCGAGCATGACGACATCATTCTCGCCAAGCGTCGGCATCAGCGCGGCGAGCGCCGGCCGGTCAATCCCGGGCAAGGTGCGCAGCGCGACCTTGGCCATCGCCATCAACGCGCCGGTATTGCCAGCGGAAACGGCAACGCTGGCCCGGCCTTGCTTGACCAGATCAATCGCTACCCCCATCGACGTCGTCTTGGCCCGGCGCAGCGCCTGGCTGGGTTTTTCATTGGACGTCACGCTATCGGGCGCGTGGACGATCTCGACCGCGTCGGCGAGAATCGGATGGCTTTTCAGCGCATCGCGAATCGCCGCCTCATCGCCAACCAAAAGGAAGCGCAGCGTCTCAAACCGGTGCCGCGCATCAGCAACGCCGGCAACCATGACCGATAAGCCACCATCGCCACCCATCGCATCGATAGCAATAAGCGCATCGGTTGGCACGTGCTGGATACCCCCGGTCGGTGCTTTGATCAGCCTTCGACCGACATGACTTCACGGCCGTTATAATGGCCGCAAGAAGAACACAGGGTGTGCGGGCGCTTCAATTCGCCGCAATTCGGGCATTCCTGATAGGCTTCGACAGCCAGCGAATCGTGGCTGCGGCGCATGCCGCGCTTTGACGGTGAAGTCTTTCTTTTGGGGACGGCCATTTCGGCACCTTAGCTATGAATTACGAACAAAGGCGATAAACCGGGCCACTGGAACACACAACCAACAGCCAATCGGCCGCAGAAGCCACCAGCGGCCAGACGCATCGCGAAGCGTCGCGCTATAGCGGATTCGGCGCGCCTTGCAAGCGCAGCGACTCCATGGGCTGCCGCATGAGCCGCAAGCCCATCGCCGCCGCATCGTTGGCGCCGTTGGCGTCGCTCACTTGCTCCCGCCGCCTTACCCTGCCAAGCCGATTCGCAGAAGCGATCGCCCATGATCGCCTGGCCGGGGGGAAATTCATGTCATCTGCGCTGCCCATCACGCTGATTGCCGCTGGCGGGGCGGCGTTGATCAATTTCTGGCTATCGATGCGCACCGGCAATGCCCGCCGCGCGGCCAAGGTCAGCATCGGTGATGGCGGCGATCCCGCGCTGATCGGGCGGATGCGCGCCCAGGCGAATTTTATCGAATATACCCCGATCGTCCTCATCCTGATCGGCGCGATCGAACTGAGCCAGGGTAGCTCGACCTGGCTTTGGGCGGTTACTGGCATTTATCTGCTTGGCCGGGTTGGCCATGCGCTGGGCATGGATGGCATGCCGGTTGGCCGCTTTGCCGGGACGATCACGTCGCTGCTGACGATGCTGGGGCTGGGCATTTATGCGCTGATCATCCCCTTCACCGCGCCCAACCCGCCGGTCACATTGGTGCCGGTGACCGTCCAGCAACCCGCCGGCTGATCCGCGCCCGCTCGGGCTTACCCCGCCATCGCCATATCGCTGACAAACGGGTTGTGGCGGCGTTCATGGGCAAAATTGCTCATCGGGCCGTGCCCGGGGACAAAGGCGGTGTCGTCGCCTAGGGGCCATAGCTTGGTGGTGATCGCGTCGAGCAGATCCTGGTGATTGCCCATTGGAAAATCGGTGCGGCCGATTGATCCCTGGAACAACACATCGCCAACCAGCGCCAGCTTGGATGCCGGGTGATGGAAGACGACATGGCCGGGCGTGTGGCCGGGGCAATGATAGACATCAAGCACCAGGTCCCCCACGGTCACCTGATCACCGTCGATCAGCCAACGATCCGGTTCGAACACTGCGCCGGCAATGCCGTAACTGCGCCCATCCTCATCTAGCCGCGCTATCCAGAAGCGATCCGCTTCATGCGGCCCCTCGATCGCTACGCCCAATTCCTTGGCCAGCGTTCCCGCTTCACCGCAATGATCGATATGGCCATGGGTCAGGATGATTTTTTCGATCGTTACCCCGTGCTGCGTCATCGCCGCCTTCAGCTTGGGCAGATCGCCGCCGGGATCGACAAAGGCCCCGCGCATCGTCTTGGTACACCACAGCAATGTGCAATTCTGCTGGAGCGGGGTGACGGGCACGATCGCGGCGCGCAGGGGCGGGGTGGCTGCATGGGTCATCGCCCAGCAAATATGCCCCACGCGCGCGCCACACAAGCGCCAGCCGACCGCAGCGGGCTGGCCAATGTAACCATAGGCTTGCCCCGCCTTGCCGGGCGATGCATTTGGCAGGGAGCCGATGCCCGATTTCGCCACCCCCTTTGTCTTGCTTGATGATGCCCGCGCGGGCGGCGCACCCGCGCGCCTTTATCAATCGCCGACACAGGTTCTGGAAACATCTGACATCGCCGGGGTCATCCCGATCCTCGAATCGATTCGCGCGGCAACTGCCAGCGGCCAGCACGCCGCCGGCTTTATCGGCTATGAGGCAGCCGCCGCGTTTGAGCCCGTTCTGGGCGAGCCGCAGGGGCGGATCGGCCCGCTTCTCTGGTTCGGCCTGTTTGACGGCTTTACCGAAATCCCCGGCGACGCCGTTGCTGCAGGACTGCCTGATCCCGCCGGGGCCTGGATTGCGCCGCCCCGCCCGCACCATGATCGCGCCGCCTATGATGCCAAGCTGGACAAGGTGCTCGCCCTGATTGCAGCAGGCGATCTCTACCAGGCGAACCTCACCTTCCCCTGGACCGTCGCGTTCGAAGGCAATCCGCTGGCCGTCTATGCGCAGCTGCGCGCGCGATCGGGCGCTGGATATGGCGCAGTCGTCCATACCGGCGAAGATCTGCTGCTCTCGCTCTCGCCCGAGATGTTCTTCGCGCTCGACAATGGCAAATTGCGCTGTCAGCCGATGAAGGGGACCGCGCGTCGCGGCGACACGCTCGCTGAGGATCAGGCGATCATCACGGCGCTTGTCAACGACCCCAAACAGCGCGCCGAAAATCTGATGATCGTCGATCTGATGCGCAATGATCTGTCGCGCGTCGCGGTGCCGGGCAGCGTGGCGGTGCCGTCCTTGTTCGCGGTCGAGACCTATCCGACGATTCATCACATGATCTCTACCGTCACCGCCGATCTCGCGCCGGATAAGGATGCGATCGATGTCATGGCCGCGCTGTTCCCCTGCGGCTCGATCACGGGCGCGCCCAAGATTCGCGCGATGCAGGCGATTGCCGACATCGAAGCAACACCGCGCGGCCCCTATACCGGCGCGATCGGGCGGTTTGATGCCGCTGGTGCATCGGGGCCAGGCGACGCAATGTTCAACGTCGCGATCCGTACCCTGCTGATCCAAGGGAACGACAAGCAGGCACTGTTCGGCGCGGGCGGCGGGATAGTCGCCGATTCGCGCGCCGAAGAGGAATGGGACGAGGCGCGCGCCAAAGGGGCGTTCGTCAGCCGGGACCAGCCCGGTTTTGACCTTATCGAAACAATGGCCTTCCACCCGCAAACCGGAATCGCGCTGCTCGATCGCCATCTCACCCGGATGAAGGCCAGCGCTGACCGGTTCGGCTTTGCCTTTGATCGCCACGCCGCGCGCAACGAGCTGCAAGCCGCCACCTTTCGGCTGGATGTCTCGAGCCGGGTACGGCTGCTGCTCGCCGCCAGCGGAGCAATAGCCATCGAATCGGCCGCGATGCCGCCGGTGCCCGAAACCCCCGTGCCCGTCGCGATCATGCCACTGCCGGTCGATCCAGGCGATTTCCGGCTGCGCCACAAAACCAGTGACCGTCGCTTTTACGACACCGCCCGGATCGCGTCGGGCCAGTTTGAGGTGGTGTTTGTCGGCCCCGACGGTCTGCTGACCGAGGGGAGCTTCACGACGATTTTCGTGCCTAAAGATGAGCGACTTGTAACCCCCTCACTGCTGGGGAGCGGCCTGTTACCGGGCGTGCTGCGCGCCGACCTGATCGCGCGCGGCACGGCGATTGAGGGCACACTGACCCCGGCCGATCTCGCCGCGCCGTTTTTCATCGGCAATGCCCTGCGCGGGCTTATCCCAGCCGTGCTGGTTGCACCGCCGCAAAAGCCGGGGCTATAGCCCGCTCGTTCCCCAGCAAAGGCGAAACGACATGCATCCCTCAGCCGCCCTCGACCGGATCAAGCCATCGCCGACGCTTGCCATCACCAGCCGAGTATTCGAGCTGAAGGCGCAAGGGATCGACGTAATCGGCCTGGGCGCGGGCGAACCCGATTTCGACACCCCCGATTTCGTCAAGGAAGCCGCAATCAAGGCGATTCGCGACGGCAAAACCAAATATACCAATGTCGACGGCACGCCTGAGCTAAAGGCCGCGATTGTCGCCAAGTTCAGCCGCGACAATGGGCTCGACTATGCGACCAACCAGATCACCGTGAATGTCGGCGGCAAGCACACCTTGTTCAACGCGATGGTCGCGACGCTTGATGCGGGCGATGAAGTCATCGTCCCGGCCCCTTATTGGGTAAGCTATCCCGATGTCGTGCTGTTTACCGGCGGCGTGCCGGTAATCGTGCCGGCTGGTGCCGATCAGCACTATAAGATCAGCCCCGCCCAGCTTGAGGCAGCAATCACCCCCAAAACCAAATGGCTGATCCTCAATTCACCGTCGAACCCGACGGGCGCTGCCTATAGCGCAACCGAGCTTCGCGCGCTGGGCGAGGTGCTGATCCGCCACCCGCATGTCTGGGTGCTGGCGGACGATATGTACGAACATATCCTGTATGACGATTTCGAATTCGCGACGATCGCCCAGGTCTGCCCCGAACTCTATGATCGCACGCTGACGATGAATGGCTGTTCCAAGGCCTATGCGATGACGGGTTGGCGGATCGGCTATGCCGGCGGCCCGGCCTGGCTGATCAAGGCGATGGGCAAGCTGCAATCGCAATCGACCTCAAACCCCTGCTCGATCGCCCAAGCCGCCGCCGTCGCCGCCCTAAACGGCGACCAGAGTTTCCTGCGGGAGCGCAACGCGGCCTTCCAGGCGCGCCGCGATCTGGTGGTGTCGATGCTCAACCAGACCAACGGCATGACCTGCCCCCGGCCCGAGGGTGCCTTTTATGTCTATCCCGAATTTTCGGCGCTGATCGGCAAGCGCACGCCCAAGGGTGTGGTGATCGACAATGACGAGACGATGGTCGCCTATCTGCTCGATGAAGCCCGGGTTGCCGCGGTGCAGGGCGCGGCCTTTGGCCTCTCGCCCGCGATGCGGATCAGCTACGCCACATCGGAAAATTTGCTCCGCGAAGCCTGCGAACGTATCCAAACCGCCTGTGCCGCCGTATCTTGACCGGATTGGCTAGCGTTTGTTCCCAGCTTCTGTTCATCGCCCCCAAGATAATCTTGGGGTTGTTTGGATAGCGATCGCGCCGATCTGAAGGACATGCCGCGCGCGTTCCCTAGCGCCCGGCCCACAAGGATCAGGTTATGGTGAAGTTTTTGAAATCATCGCTGCTCGCGCAGCTCGGCTCCGGCTTTGTGCTGGGCTTGGTCGGCATCATTGCGTTCCAGCCTGCGCAGGCGACGCGCACGCTGGCCAGCCAAGTCGCTTCAATCGCGCCATTGATTGGTTGAGGTGATGCATCGCGCCTGTAACCAGCCCGGCGCGGCGCCCGTATTCCTACCGGTACAACCAAGAGGAATATCATGACTCGACTGATCGTTGCCACTGCCGGCCTTGCCGGTCTCGCCCTGCTCGCCTTTACCGGCGGCAGCGCCAATGCCGAGCGCGCCGTGCAAATCCCCGCCGCGCTGAAAGATGTGCCGCGCACCCCGGGACTACAGACGGCGGTGTTCGCCGGCGGTTGTTTCTGGGGCATGGAAGCAGTGTTCGAAGGCGTAAAGGGCGTCCAGTCCGTGACGTCGGGCTATGCCGGCGGCACCGCCCAAACCGCACAATATGATATTGTCAGCACCGAGACGACTGGCCATGCTGAGGCCGTCCGGATCGTCTATGATCCTGCCAAGGTCAGCTATGCGACGTTGCTGCGCGTCTATTTTTCGGTCGCGCACAACCCGACCGAGCTGAACCGCCAGGGCCCCGATAGCGGCCCAAGCTACCGGTCCGCGATCTTCCCGCAAAATGCCACGCAACAGCAGGTAGCAGCAGCCTATATCGCGCAGCTGCAAAAGGCGCATGTCTTTGACCAGCCGATCGTGACGCGCGTTGAAACCGGCAAATTCTTCCCGGCCGAATCCTATCACCAGGACTTTTTCCGGCTGAATCCCTATCACCCCTATATCGTGCGCTTCGACAAGCCGAAGGTCGCTGCGTTCAAAACCGCTTTTGCGTCGATAGCCCGCTAACCGATCGTCACGCCGCCAGGGCGAAGCGCAGCAACCGGTCTTCCACCGGCACAAGCGCTTCGGCCTGGCCGCCGATCGCGCGGCGGATTTCCGGGTGACCGGCATCGAGCCCGCCGGTCAGCGCCCCAAATGCGGGCAGGATGATCTTGGCCGGGCTGGCGACGAAGCAGCGCCGCGAGACATGACGACCGCGCACCTTGACCCTGAATTTGGGGTGGAAATGCCCCGACAGCTCCGGGCGCGGGTCCGCAGGATCGGCCTCATGCCGCAGCACCAACCCGTCGATCACTGCTTCATCGGCAATGATACCGCCGCAGCGATCGGATAGGCCGGCATCGTGATTGCCGGTGATCCAGGTCCAGCGGGTCCGCGCAATCAACGCCTGCAGCATCGCCTGCGCGCGTTCGGGCAGCCGATCGCTGCCGCGCGAATCATGAAAGCTATCGCCCAGGCACCAGATTTCAGCGGGCTGCACCGCGTCAACGATGGTGGTCAGATCCGCCAATGTGGCGATACTATCATAGGGCGGCAGCATCTGCCCGCCCGCGGCAAACCAGCTCGCCTTTTCGAAATGCAGATCGGCAATTAGCAGCGCGCGGCGCGCCGGCCAGCAGAGCGCCCCCTGCGGCAGCGCGACCAGCGCATGATGAGCGAACGAAAAGGGAACCATGCCCCCGCTATGCCGCTATCCCGCCCGCCCGGCAATGGGCCTTGTTCGCGGGTGCAACAAACTAGTTGCGTCGAATCCCCACAGGCGTAAAGCGCGCCGTCCTGTCCTGAGCACCAACCCTTATGTCTGCTACTGACACTGTGCCTGAAGGTCCAACGCCCCATCCCCGCTCCACGCTGATGCTCGCCATCGGCGCGATCGGTGTTGTGTTCGGCGATATTGGCACCAGCCCGCTTTACGCCTTTCGCGAAGCACTGGCGCAATCGGCGGGTGATGGCATCGATGCGGCCGAAATTCTGGGGGTGTTATCGCTTGCCATCTGGGCCCTGATTCTGGTCGTCACGCTCAAATATGTGCTGTTCCTGATGCGCGCCGACAATCAGGGCGAGGGCGGCGTGCTGGCGCTGACCGCGCTGGCGCGGCGATCGCTCGGCACGCGCGCCAAGGTTGCGTTGGCGCTCGGCGCGACCGGGGCGGCGCTGTTTTACGGCGATGCGATCATTACACCGGCGCTGTCGGTGCTGTCAGCGGTTGAGGGGTTGAAGACGATTCCCGGCGGCGCGGCGCTGTTCGGTGAGCCGGAGATCATCGGGCTGACCATTTCGATCCTGATCGGCCTTTTCATCATCCAGGGACGCGGCACGGCGAGCGTCGCGCGGCTGTTCGGGCCGATCTGCATCTTGTGGTTTCTGGCGATCGGCGGCCTTGGGCTCTACCATATCCTCGACGCGCCTTCGATCCTGCGCGCCTTGTCGCCCAGCTATGGCATCAGCTTCTTGTTTAGCCACGGCGTCATCGGGCTGTTTGTGCTGGGCGCAGTGTTCCTGACGGTGACCGGCGTGGAGGCACTCACCGCCGATATGGGCCATTTCGGACGGCTCCCGATCCAGCTCGGCTGGTTCGTGCTGGTGTTTCCGGCGTTGGTCTTCAATTATTTCGGCCAGGGGGCATTTGCGCTCGATGCGCTGGAAACAGCAGCAGCAACTGGCCAGCCTTTTGCCAATCAGGACTGGTTCTTCCTGATGGCCCCGGGCGTGCTGCGCGTACCGCTGGTGTTGTTGGCAACGCTGGCAACAATCATCGCCAGCCAGGCCGTGATTACCGGTGCCTATTCGCTGACCCAGCAGGCCATCCAGCTCGGCCTGTTGCCACGGCTGCGCATCCGCCAGACATCGGCCGATCATTCCGGGCAAATCTATCTGCCCGCCATCAACTGGCTGTTGCTGATCGGCGTGCTCGTCCTGGTGACCCAGTTCCGGACCTCATCATCAATGGCAGCGGCCTATGGCATCGCCGTGACCGGTACGATGGTCGTCACCACCTGCCTTGCCTATATCGTCGTGCGGCATCACTGGCATTGGGGGCGGCTGCCAGCGGTCGCGCTGATCGCCCCGTTTCTGTTGCTCGATCTGATCTTTTTCGGCGCCAATATCCTGCGCGTGATCGAGGGCGGCTGGGTGCCGCTGGTGGTGGCTGCGGTAATCGGGCTGCTGATCGTCACCTGGCGGCGCGGCAAGCGCATCGTCGGCGCGTTCGAGGCACGGCAAAGCATCCCGCTCGCCGATCTTGCCGCCGCGCTCGCCAAGCGCCCGCCCGAACGCGTTGAGGGCACAGCGGTGTTCCTCACCGCCAATCCCGCCAATACGCCGGGCGCGCTGCTGCACAATCTGAAACACAATAAGGTGCTGCACGCGCGCAACCTGATCGTCAGCGTCCGCACCGCCGATCGCCCGACCATCGCGCCTGAGGAGCGGGCAACGGTGGAACGAATCGATGACAGCTTCACCAGCGTGGTGCTGAAATATGGGTTTATGGAAACACCGGACGTGCCGCATGATCTGACGATGCAGCTGGCGATCACGCCGATGAAGACCAGCTATTTCATCGGTCGCAACACGTTGAAAGCATCAGCCGAAGAGGGCATGCCGCTCTGGCAGGACCGGATCTTCATGTTCCTGCAACGGAACGCCAGCGACCCGACCGATTTCCTGCGCATCCCCCCCGGCAAGGTGCTCGAGCTGGGCGAACAAGTGACCGTGTAAGGCGGTGCCCTTTACCCTGCCGCCAATCAGGGCCGAAAGGGCTGCTTGGGCGTTTTGAGGTAATCGGCACGCACCGCGTCAGCGATCACCTCTTCAGGCAAACCAACATAGCGGGCATAGGTGCGGGCAAATCCCACGGCATAAATGCTCGCGGCTATCTCGCTATAATAGCCAAGCTCGATCGATTCGAGGTGGCGTTCTGCGATGCGGGTGTGGAGCGACACGTCAGCGAGCGAGGCGCCCATCGCCTCACGCGCGCGGCGGAGCATTTTGCCGGGCGCGTCGATGGTGGCGATGCCGAGATCGACATCGTTAAATGCAGCAAATGTGGGCTCGTTCAGATTGGCCAACATTGATTACCCCCCAAGGCAGCGCCATTTTTGTGCAGTAGATCGCTCGGCCACCGCAAGCGGCAGATGACGCATCTCGGCGAAAAGGGAGAGTCGACACTGCTCAATTCGGGTATGCTATCGCGTCGCGCGGCTGATTCCCTGCACGCCTGAGCCGATCAGCGCAGCATGCGGCGAACAGCGGTGGTGTCTCGATCAGCGACATGGCGTTTCGCTGCCGCGCCCCGATGCAGCATCAACACCGCGATCACCCACTGAAAGCCGCGTGACATTTGGCCACATTGGCTGTCGCTGGTCCGAAGCGGCAGGCAGGCGACAAGCGGTCGCCGCGCCTGCCCCCGCTCACCCCGCGTACAGCTTGACCAGATCGAACAGATAATCCCGCCCAGCATAGATCGATTCAACCTTGATCCGCTCATTCAGCCCATGCGTGCCATTGCCATCGGGATCGATGAAGGTACCCGGCGCACCATAAACCGGGATGCCGATCGCTTGCAGGAAAATGCCGTCCGTCGCGCCTGTCGACATCAGCGGCAGCAGGGGGACGCCCGGAAAATGCTGCGCGGCGAGCGTCCGGGCCGGGCCCATGATCTTGGGATCAAGCTTGGTCGGCACCGCAGTCGGGCGGATCGGGGCGTTCGCCGTCACGGTCACGGCTGGCCCGGCCAGTTCCTGCAATTTCAGCCGCGTCCCCTCCACTGTTTCACCAGGGAAGATGCGGCAATTGATGTTGGCGCTGGCGCGCTGCGGCAGCGCGTTTTCAGCATGGCCGGCAGTGGCGATCGTTGCCACACAGGTGGTGCGCAAGGTTGAATGCATCGCCTTGTCGCGGCTGACCACTGCATCGGCTTCGGCATCTTCAGGATTGGTCAGCAAACGCGTGATCGCCGTCGCCATTGGACCCCCAACTGCAGCGGCGCTGGCGATGAAGAAAACGCGCGTTGTATCCGTGAACTTCACTGGAAATTCATAGCCTTGCACCGCCTTGATCGCGTCAGCAAGCTGGTAGATCGCGTTGATCGGCACTGGTTGCGAACTATGCCCGCCAGGATTGGTGACGAGGAAAGTATAGTTTTGCGAGGCCTTTTCACCGACCTGCATGGCCAGCACTTGGCGCCGTCCGGTCGCGTCATAACGCCCGCCGCCGCCCTCGTTCAGCGCAAATTCGGCAGCGATCAGATCGGGCTTGTTCTGCGCCAGCCACTGCGCGCCATTCCAGGCATAGGTGGTTTCTTCGCCGCAGGTCAGCGCCAGCTTGATCGTGCGCTTGGGCTGATAGCCTTCGGTCTTGAAGCGGATCATGCTGTCCGCCCAGATCGCCGCCTGTGCCTTATCATCGACCGTACCGCGCGCGTAATAATAGCCATCTTCCTCGATCAGCGTGAACGGATCGCGCACCCAATCCTCGCGCTTGGCTTCGACCACGTCGAGATGGCCGAGCAGCAGCATCGGCTTGGCTTTCTTGTCAGACCCATCAAGGATCACGACAATGCCGCCTTCCCGGGGGTGATCCGGCACGCTGAACAGCGTGATCGCGCTGTCGCTATAGCCCGCCGCCTTCATCCGCGCGCCAATCTGTTCGGCGGCCTTGGTGCAACTGCCAACCGACAGCGTCGTATTGGTTTCGACCAGTTCCTTGTACAGGCCGAAAAACGCCTTTTGGTCGGGCCGCGATTGCGCCTGGGCCGTGGCGGGGAGCAAAGCCGCCAGCGCCGTCGCGCCAAGCAAGGCTCCCAATCGTGCCGCCATCAATCCTGTCGCCCGCATGACCCGTCTCCTGCTATCGTCAATTGCACCGAGTAGACCGGGTTTGTCGCAACGTTGCAACCGTCAGCGCGGCCGCACCGGCAAGGCAAGCCTGACCTCGCGATTGGCAAAATCGATATCCACCCGCCGGAACTCGCGCAGCGCATCAATGCCGAGCAGCAACGCAGGCCGGCGGATCAAACCGAAACGGGCAAAGGGCGCGGCATCGGCAAAGGCGACCGGCAAATTTTGGAAAACTACCGTCCCAAGCCGAACCTCGCCGATCGACGCATAATCGGTCGACAGCGACGCGCCCGTCACACTGGTCAGCGCAAGCGGCTTAATGCCGCCCCGCGGGTTGACGATCCTGCGTCGCAACGCCTGATTGCCGACCGTTACCGCTGATCCGGTATCCAGCACCACCTGCACCCGCTGGCCGCGAAAAGAGGCATCGGTGACAACCAGCTGACCGAACAGGCTCTTCGCGCGGATCACAATTTCGTCCGGGTCGTTGCGCGCTGCCCGCGTGCTGCGCCCTGCCGCCCGAACGGTCATCACCTGTCGATCGAAATCGATCGACACCGCATGTCCTTTCAGCGAATCAAGCCCAAGCAGGCCCGGCGCGCCCAGATCATTGCCCTTGAATATCGGCGCCTCAATCCGACCCGTAGCGATCGTGCTGACCTTTAGGCTGGGGATGATGGCGGTGGCGACAATGCTTGCGCCCGTCATCGTCGTCACCCGCACACTGCGCCCGCGCGCCAGGCCGAGCAGCCGGACCAATTCGCCGGAAATCACGCTGCGCTCGGCACCGGTATCGATCGTGAAGGGATAGGGGCCTGCGGCGCCGATCATCACCGGCACCGTCAACCGACCGGGAATATCGCTGCCCAGCTTGAGCACATCGGCTTCGGTGACGGGCAGTTGCTCAGAGGAAATCGGTGCCGACGCTGGTGCCGATGCCGGGGCAGACGCTTGCGGGGCACCCTGGACGGCAGCCAATCCCAGCGGCAATAGCGCCAACGCGACAAGGGCAGAGCCAAACACGGACTGACGCTAGGCCTCAGGCTTCGCTCCGGCAAGCGATCAATCGAGTCGCATCGCCACGCTGGCGAGCGTTTCCGCCTCGATCAGGATCGCATCATCCGCCAGCCCCTGCGGCACGCTCTCGCGCCCGATCATCACCAGCACCGGCACGGCCAGCGGCGACACGCGATCGAGCGCCACGTGCAGCATCGTCCCCGCCGCGCGATCGAGCAGGTCCGCCAACCGCCCGACATCGGTCATCTTCGCGCGCGCATCGGCCCAGGCGGCTTTCAGCAACAGATGATCGGGCTCGTAGCGCCTGAGCACGTCGTAGATCAGGTCGGTTGAAAAGGTCACTTGCTTGCCGGTCTTGCGCTTGCCCGGATGCTGGCGCTCGACCAGACCACCAATTACCGCGACCTCCCGAAAGGCGCGCTTGAGCAAATGCGATCCCTGCACCCAGTCGACGAATTCATCTTCCAATATGTCGGCGGAAAACAGCGCCGCCGGGTCGCTCACTGGATCGAGCGAATAACATGCCAGCGCATAGTCATTGGCGACAAAGCCCAACGGTTTCAGCCCGTTCGTCTCCATCCGACGGGTCAGCAGCATGCCGAGCGACTGGTGCGCGTTCCAACCCTCAAAGCAATAGGCGACCATGTAATGCCGGCCCTCATGCGGGAAGGTCTCGACCAGCAACTGCCCCGGCTGCGGCATGATCGAGCGTTTCGACTGGATATCGAGCCAGTCGCGGACATCATCGGGGAAGCGGTGCCAGCCGCCCGGATCGGCGAGGAACCCGCGCACCCGGTTCGCCAAATTGGTCGTCAGCGGCATCCGCGCGCCGCCATAGCTTGGGATACGCGCCGGGCGAGCGGTGGCGCGCACCACCAGATCCTCGGTATCGATCTTCTCGACCTCAAGGCTCATGCCGGAAAAGAAAAACGTATCGCCCACCGACAACGTCGCGGCGAACCCTTCCTCCACCCGCCCCAATTGCCGCCCGTTGCGAAAGCGCACGCTCAGCATCGTCGCTTCAACGATGATCCCGGCATTCAACCGGTGCTGTGCGATGAATTTCGGGTGGCTGACCCGCCACATCCCATCGGACTCGCGCACCAGCCGCTTGAACTTGTCATAGGCCTTCAGCGCATAGCCGCCGTCGCTGATGAACCCAAGCACATGGGAAAACTGTTCGGCTGTCAGCGCGGAGTAAGGCAGCGACGACCGCACCTCCGCCAGCATCGCCGCCTCGTCGAACGGGGCGGCACAGGCGCAGGCCATTAGATGCTGCGCCAGCACGTCGAGCCCGCCCATCCGGAACACATCCGCATCCAGCTCGCGGTCCGCCACCGCGTCGAGCGCGGCGCGCGCCTCGAGATATTCGAAGCGATTGCCCGGCACCACGATCGCCTCAGACGGTTCGTCGAGCCGGTGATTGGCGCGCCCAATCCGCTGCAACAGCCGCGACGCGCCCTTGGGCGCGCCCATCTGGATCACGCAATCAACATCCCCCCAGTCGATCCCCATATCGAGGCTGGCGGTGCAGACCAGACCGCGCAAGCGCCCGTCCGCCATCGCCGCCTCCACCTTGCGCCGCGCCTCCAGCGAGAGCGATCCGTGATGGATGCCGATCGGCAGCTGCAGGTCGTTGACCTTCCACAAATCCTGGAAGATCAGCTCCGCCAGCGCGCGCGTGTTGCAAAAGACGAGCGTCGTCTTGTGCGTCTCGATCTCGGCAATCACCTGTGGCGCGGCATAACGCCCCGAATGCCCCGACCAGGGCACGCGCCCCTGCGGCAGCAGGATCGAGATATCGGGGTCCGCCCCCGGCTCGCCCTGCACCGTCGTCACCAAATCGATATCGCCATCGGGTGCGAGCCAGCCGCGATAGCCATCTGCGTCAGCCACCGTCGCCGACAGCGCCACCCGCCGCATCCCCGGCGCAATCGCCTGCAATCGCGACAGGGCGAGCGACAGCAAATCCCCGCGCTTCTGCGTGGCAAAGGCGTGGACCTCGTCGATCACGATCGTCTTCAGATTGGCGAACATCAGGAACGAGTCGGGATAGCTGATCAACAGCGACAGCGATTCGGGCGTCGTCAGCAAGATCTGGGGCGGACGAATGCGCTGCCGCACCTTCCGGTCGGAGGGCGTATCCCCAGTCCGCGTCTCAACCCGGATATCGAGCCCCATCTCCGCAATCGGGTTCAGCAGATTGCGCTGCACATCCACCGCCAGCGCCTTCAAGGGGGAGACATAAAGCGTGTGCAGCCCCTCGGCTGGGTGCTCGATCAGATCGGCAAGCGTCGGCAAAAACCCGGCCAGCGTCTTGCCCGCCCCCGTCGGCGCGACGAGCAAAGCGTGGCGGCCAGCGCGCGCGGCGGCGAGCATGTCGAGCTGATGCCGACGCGGCGACCAGCCCTTGGCGGCGAACCATGTGGTGAGGGATGGGGGAAGGGTGGCGGTCACGCGCCCGATATGGGGGCAGGGCAGGGGTGGTGGCTAGGGGGTGACGTGGCAGGTGGTGGGCCGCTTCCTGACTGGCAGCTTTCAGCGGTCCAACCGAGAAGAGCCGCCATGGCAGCGGCAACCGTGGTCAAGCGACGGTCGCCGGCAGCGCTAGACCCAGGCGTAGCGTTTGTTGACCGTCCACTGCACGGCGTCGAGGCCCTCGGCGAGAGCGTAAGCCACCGCCAGCGCAATCGCGTGTTCCCGAAACATACGCACATTCTCGGCCAACGGTTGGATGATCGGATCGCCTTCCATCGGCTCCCGGACGATCGCGATGTGCGAGATGTCGTTAGCGCGGTCCTGACCTATCTCCTCAGTAACTGCGAGGACAAAGGTGCTGAGCACGATGCCGGTCGCTTTTCGTTCGCGAGCCGTCTCGATCAAGGCGCGAGCGCTCTCCTCGAACAGCATATGTGCATAGCCGTTGAGGCTCTTCAGATTGGGCTCCACGTTGGTCTCGCGGCACCAGTCCAGCCAGGCGCCGGGGATGACATCGATCGCCACCAACGGCTTGGTCGGGGTCGCTGCGGCAGCGGCGGAGGCGACATGACGCTGCCAGTCGGGATAGCTCGCTAAGACGGTCGCGGCCGAAGTGACGGCGTCGGTTACCGCCGCAAAGGCAGCTTGGTCGAGCTTCGGGACGATCAGCGCGACAGGCGGACAATGTTCGATGCCCGAGGAATTGTCGCGCGGTCGCCCGTTCACGTAAAATTCGGACGGACTGCCCAAGACAGTCGCCGGCCGGACGTAGCGCACACCGTCGACGTCGAACACAATATCGCGTACCGCCAGCTTGCGCCCGTCCGACTGCGGGTCGGTCACGACCGAGGTCATGAACTTGTTGGCGAAGCCCATGAAGGCTTCCTGCAACTTGTCGAATTCGGGAAAGACGTGGTCGAGGCGGATCGGGACGTAGCTGCAATTCCAAAGAAAGATGCTGTCGAACCCGTCGCTATGATAATAGCAGCCCGACACGATGATGCCCTCGATCGAACTCGTGTCCTGTCGAACCCGGTTGGCGACGACTTCCGCCAGCGTGTCATTATCGAGCGCGGTATAGCCGTTGTTGAACACCCATAGCACAGACCCAGTCGTGGTTGGCAATTCGGTGCGGGACTGGTTGAGCTGCTTTCGCGCCTTGGTCGCGGCTTGCTTGACCGGCCCTTCGATGATGCGCCGGTAAGTGCGTTGGTCTACGTCGGACAGGCTGGCCGGATCGAGCACCACCACTGGCCGGTCTGGCTCATGATCTCCGAACAGGGCCGCGAGCTTCTTCTGGCGTTCCGGTTTGCCGAAGCCTTCGTCATCGAGCATTTTCAGTTCGATTATCGTGTTGCCCAGCACGAAATCGGCTCCGGCATCGGTTCGCCGGTCGGCGTCGGTGTGCACGCGCACTCCACCAGCTTCGGTCACGACCGAGTCGAGATCGTTTTCGCTCAGCGTGTGGACCGGAAATGCCTGCATCCCGGCGTCATAGCAAAGCGCGATGTCGAACCCTAGCTGCTGCGACGCGGCCTGACTTGTGGCATGGCAGCTTTTACGATCGGCGCGCTGGGGACTGAACGACCAATGTTAGAGCGCAAAGCTGCCGAGTCGAGGAACCTCGACTCCAACCCAGCGGTAAACCTCAAAGCCCCGCCGATGCCCAGCGCATGCCAAGGATTTCGCGTCACCAAGCCTGCTTGTCCCAAAAATCAGCCTGCAAAAATGTATCGAATTTGATACACACCTTCCCATGACAGCCGTTCCTTTCGAAAACGTTTCCAACGCCCTTGCCGACACGCAGGCAAAGGCCGCGAACATGAAAGCGCGGTCCTACCTGCTTTCGTCGCTGACCAGCCAAATCCGGTCATGGGACCTGTCGCAGGAGGCGGCGGCGGCGCGGCTTGGTATTACTCGCCCTCGGCTCAATGATCTGCTGCGCGGAAAGCTTGGCAAATTCTCGCTTGATGCGCTGGTGAACCTGGCCACCGCCGCCGGGCTGGTGCTCGAGATCAGGGTTGCGGCCTCCGCGTGAGCTTGGTCGATGGCAACCTGCAACTTCCGCAACTTTACCCCTGCAACTTTCCTACAAACCCACCCCACCCCATATTCCAGCAATGACCAAGCTCGGCGACTGGATCGAACCGCACCCGCACGGAATCTATATCCCCGCGGCTGACGCGTGGATCGATCCGGCGCGCCCCGCCCCCCGCGCGCTTGTCACCCACGGCCATGCCGATCATGCGCGCGGCGGGCACGGCGCGGTTTGGTCGACGCGGGAGACGCTGGCGATCATGGACGCGCGCTATGGGCCTCAAGCGGCACACCCGGTCGACTATGGCGCGCCGCTGACAATGGGCGATGTCACGGTGCGCTTCGTGCCGGCCGGCCATGTATTGGGCTCCGCGCAAATCGTGCTCGAGCATCGCGGTGAGACCGTAATCGTCTCGGGCGATTACAAGCGTCGCCCTGACCCCACCTGCGCGCCGTTCGAGCCCGTTAAATGCGATGTCTTCATTACCGAGGCGACCTTTGGCCTGCCGGTCTTTCGCCACCCCGATACGGGGCACGAAATCGACAAGCTGCTGGCGGCGCTGCACGCCAACCCGAATCGCTGCGTGCTGGTCGGCGCCTATGCGCTCGGCAAGGCGCAGCGGGTGATCCGGGAACTGCGTGATCGGGGCCATGATGCGCCCATTTACATTCACGGCGCGATGCAGCGGCTGTGCGACCTGTATGTCGCGCATGGCGTCGACCTGGGCACGCTGCGTCCCGCGACCGACGCCACCAAGGCCGAGATGATGGGCCATATCATCATCGCGCCGCCCTCCGCGCTACAGGATCGCTGGTCGCGCCGCTTGCCCGATCCGATCACGGCGATGGCGAGCGGCTGGATGCGGGTGCGCCAGCGCGCGGTGCAGCGCGGGGTTGAGCTGCCGCTCATCCTGTCTGATCACGCAGATTGGGATGAGCTGACGCGCACGCTCACCGAAATCGCGCCGAAGGAGGTTTGGGTGACGCATGGCCGCGAGGAGGCGCTGGTGCATTGGTGCGAGACGCATCAGATCAAGGCCCGCGCGCTGGCGCTCAGCGGGTATGAGGAAGAAGACGATTAACGCGCGGCGACGCTGATCGGTGCTGGTTGAGTGTCTTCGTCATTGCCGAACAACCAGGCCTCGGCCTCCTCGGCATTCCGGAAATAGGCAACATCGCGCGATGCCGCCGCCCGTTGCAGCTGCATCCGGGCCAGCGTCGAGGCATGAACAAAGGCCAATTTGCGCGACCGATGCGTCGGATCGGCGAGCAACCGCTGGAACGAAAGCACCATGTCTTGTGATTGGATGCTCATGTCGCTGACATCGGTTAGCGTCATATGGTCATGCGGCCCACATTGCAGACGAGCATGCGCTGCGTTGCGGGCTTTGATGAATTGTTCAATCGTCTCCGGCCCAAAAAACCCGCCCATGCGGATCAGCACCAGATGGCGAGGGACATCGACATCGATCGTGAAATACGGCTCCATGGCAGGCGTTATGCCGCGAAATTATTGTCGATCGGTAAAAAGAGCACCGATTTTGCCAAGTATCGCACCAATACCGAGTCCCCGCCGAGTAAAGCTGCGCCCTGTCATCGCTCGATCGGCGACGCCGTGTAGAGGTCAAGCGTGCCGGGGCGTGCGGCATAGGCTTTGATCGCGTCCATGAATTCGGCCGATCCGGGTTGCCGGAAATGCAGTTGCAGCGCGGCCATGTCGCGCCAGCGTTCAAAAAAGACGAGGGTGAGCGGGTCCTCCGCATCAATCTGGACCGCATGGCTGATGCAGCCATCCTCGGCGCGTGAGCGCTGGACATGATCCAGGCTGGCCTGAAGTAACGCCTCGAAACTGTCGGGCCGTGCGGTCGCGGTGCCGGTTACGATAATCATGATGCCCCCTCCAATGCCTTGGCCCGCCTGCGCCGCACGCTGCTGCCGATGCCGAGCGCCTCGCGATATTTGGCCACCGTCCGCCGGGCAATGTCGAAGCCTTTCGCCTTGAGCAGATCGACCAGCGTATCATCGGACAGGATCTTGGTGCCCTCAGCAGCGATCAGGGCTTTAATCGCGCTCTTGACCGCTTCCGCCGACACCGCATCGCCGCCATCGGCGGACTGGATGGCCGAGGTGAAGAAATATTTGAGTTCATAGAGCCCGCGATCGCAGCTGAGATATTTGTTGCTGGTCACGCGGCTGACGGTCGATTCGTGCATCTCGATCGCGTCGGCAACTTGCCTGAGGGTCATCGGGCGCAAATGCGCGACGCCGTTGATGAAGAACGCCTCTTGCTGCTTCACAATCTCGGTCGCGACCTTGATGATCGTGCGCTGCCGCTGATCGAGCGCCTTGACCAGCCAATTGGCGCTGGCGAGCATATCGGACAGCCAGACCTTGCTGGTCTTGTCCTGCGCACCGGTGGCCAGTTCAGTGTAATAACTGCGGTTGACCAGCAGCCGTGGCAAGGTAGCGGCGTTGATCTCGATCGCCCAACCGGTCTTGCGGCGCGCGATGAACAGATCGGGCACCACAGCCTGGGCCGCCTCCCCGCCATAGCGGCAGCCGGGCTTGGGATCATAATCGCGCAATTCGCGGATCATGTCGGCCATGTCCTCGTCATCGACGCCGCACAGGCGCTTTAGTCGGCCAAGTTCGCCGCGCGCCAGCAGATCAAGATTGTCAATCAGCCGCGCCATCGCCGGATCATAACGGTCCGCTTCGCGGGCCTGGAGCGCCAGGCATTCCGCCAGGCTCCGCGCGCCGACGCCGGTGGGGTCAAAGGTCTGGATCGTCGCCAGCACGGCTTCTACCCGGGCGAGCGGCACGCCCAGCCGATTGGCGATGTCGAGCAGCGGCACGGTGAGATAGCCGCATTCGTCGATCTGATCGATCAGATGCGCGGCAATAAAGGCATCCGCGCCGCTCATTACCGGACCCGCTTGAGCAAGCAGATGATCGGCCAAGCTGATATCGACCGCGGCGAAACTGTCAAAATCGGGCCCGTCTTCGCTCGACGAGCCTGCACCGCTGGCCGCATTCATGCCAAGCGAACCGTCCATGCCAGCACCGTCGGCCACGCTGTCATGGTGAAATGTCTCGGTAGAGAAATCGACATCAAGCGCGGCTTCACCGGCATGGTCGCCGCCCATGATCAGCTCATCCGCGCTGGCTGGCTCGCTGGGTAGGTCGGCGGACACCTCGCGCTCCTGGGTCGGCCCGTCATCATCAGGCGGCCCGGCCTCAAGCAGCGGGTTGCGCTCAATCTCTTCGGCAATAAAGCCTTCGACTTCCAGATTGGAGAGCGCGAGCAGGCGGATCGCCTGTTGCAGCTGGGGCGTCATCACCAGCGATTGCGACTGGCGCAGATCGAGGCGTGGGCCGAGTGCCATCAGGGTGTCCGAAGCACCGCAGCACCTGCCAGGGCCTTACCCATTGCCACGCACTTTTGCCGCACGCGATCACCGCTGTTGCCTGGAAAGCGACAAGAGCAAGGGCATAGCGGCATCGTTAAAGCGAGAAGCCCTCGCCCAGATACAAGCGGCGGACATTGGCGTCCGCCACCAGTTCATCGGGCGATCCGGTAAACAGCACGCGACCATCATAAATAATGTAGGCGCGATCAACGATCTCCAGCGTTTCGCGGACATTATGATCGGTGATCAAGACACCAATGCCGCGAGTCTTGAGCGCAATGACAAGATCCCGGATATCGGCGATCGAAATCGGATCGATGCCGGCAAAGGGTTCGTCGAGCAGCACGATTGAGGGATCAGCCGCCAGCGCGCGTGCGATTTCGGCACGGCGGCGCTCACCGCCTGAAAGCGCCATCGCGGGGGCATCGCGCAAGCGGGTAAGGCCGAAATCGTCAAGCAATTGATCAAGCCGCGCGATCCGCTTGGTTGGATCGGGCTCAGACAGCTCCAGCACCGTCAGAATATTTTTTTCCACCGACAAACCGCGGAAGATCGAGGTTTCCTGTGGCAGATAGCCAAGCCCCAGGATGGCGCGGCGATACATGGGCAGGCCAGTGATATCGACGCCGTCGAGCATGATGCGGCCTGAATCGGGCTTTACCAGCCCCATGACCGAATAAAAACAGGTGGTCTTGCCCGCCCCGTTCGGCCCGAGCAACCCGACAACTTCGCCGCGACCGACCGATACGGACACATCAGACAGCACTGGCCGCTTGTCATAAGCCTTGGCGATCGAGACGACCGAAAGCCCCTCGGCAACCGGTGGTGATACCGGCGGAACGGCGCTTACGGCGGCAGCCGTCAAGGTGGTCACATCGTCCATGGTGCAGCCTCAATGCTTGCAGGAAATGGTTAATGCCGTGTTGAAAAATCGCAATTGGCAAGCTTCGTGCATGGCTATTGCCCGATCATGCGCGCCGGGGAAAGCCCAACGCCGCGCATCCCCCGCAGGGTCAAGGCTATTTGTCGCGCTTTGGCACCGAGAATCGGCCCGTTACCCGCCCGCCCGAGCTGGTTACTCCGTCCGCGTTGCCGCCCACCGCTGCCCCGCCATCGAGATAGGCGCGCCCGGAATCCAAATCGATCCGCAGGCGCCCGCCATTCACTGGATTGCCGCCCTGCACCAGCATGACATTGCCAAGCATGGTGATTTCGCGCCGCTCGATATCATAAACGGCATATTGGCTGCGCGCCGATTGATCAGGCCGGGTGACCGTGACGCCGCCCGACGCATCGAGTCGTGACACCTGCGGGCTGCCATCAACAACCTGTCCCGTATAGGCGACCGTCATCCGCGCGGCGCTCAGCGTCATCTCGGCTTGGCGGACGGTGACGCTGCCCGTCAAAATCGCGCGATTCGCCTTATCCTGCAATTCGATATGATCGGCGCCGAAATCGATCGGCGCCGCCGAATCATGCCGGGTCTGCGCGGTGGAGGCGCCGGCCATTGCCAGCAAGGCGCTGGCCAACAGGCTACTGGCAAGCCGGGACGGCAGAAACGGGGCGGGGAAAAGGCGGTGCGCGTGCATGGACGCCTATCTCGCCCTTCGCGGCACGATCCGCAAGCGGGCATCGCCATCAAGAGTGACGACATGGCTATCCAGATCGGCCGACATGCTTGCGGCACTAAAGCTGCCCTGCGGCACTTTTCCGGTCACCGCGCCGTCACTTTTGAGCTTGCGGGTTTTCAGGTCGAGCGTGGCGTTGCCCGTCACCAGATTATACCCACTGGGCCCAGTGAACCGAATCGGCCCATCCGCCATCACCTTTTCGCTGGCGATATCATAGCGGCCGGCATCGGCGCGCAGATGCGCTGGCCCTTCCGCCATTGCCATTTCGGCGGACAAGGTGGTGAGCTTCACGATCGGTTCCGCCGAACTTTTCTGGACCGCCGATCCAGCGCGAAGCGAAAATGGCCGCCCCTGTTGATCGGCACCGCGATACAGCGCCGATTGAATCCGCAGCCGTTCCTTGGCGACTTCAACCTTGTTCTTGTCGAGCAGGAAGCTGACATCACCGCTCATCGTCAGCGGCGCTGTGACCAGAAATGCCGCAAACACGCCGATCATCACCGGCAGCACCCAGCGTGATGTTTCGACAACGCGATCATGCTGGCCGCCTGGGGCCGCCCAAAGCTGGCGCGCCGGCCGCTGGATAAGCGGGTCTTCAGCCATTTGCATCAGACATGCGCGAAAATATCGACTTCCGGCCAGCCCGCAAGATCAAGCTCGGCACGCGCGGGGAGAAAATCGAAACAGGATTGCGCTAGCGCCATCCGGCCTTCGCGGTGCAACCGAAGATCGAGTTCGGCCTTCATTGCATGCAGAAAACGCACATCAGAGGCTGCGTAATCCTTCTGCGCCTCTGACAGATTGGACGCGCCCCAATCCGAAGATTGCTGCGCCTTGGACAGTTCCTGGCCAAGCAGTTCGCGGACCAGCTCCTTCAGCCCATGCCGATCAGTATAGGTCCGCACCAGCCGCGAGGCGATCTTGGTGCAATAAACCGGCGCGGCAACGACGTTCAGATAATGGCGAATCGCCGCCAGATCGAAACGGGCGAAATGATAAAGCTTTAGCCGATCCGGATCCGCCAGCAGCTGCCGCAGATTAGGCGCTGCATAATCACTGCCCGGCGCAAAGCGCACCAGATGTTCATCCGTACCGCCATCGGAAAGCTGGACAACGCACAAGCGATCCCGCGGGGTCAGCAGCCCCATGGTTTCGGTATCGACGGCGATCGATTGGCCGGTTGCAAAAATGCCTGGCGGCAGGTCTTCTTCGTGGAGATGGACGGTCATCCCCGTCGCCTAGACCCGAACGCGCCCCGGCTCAATGCTTTGCATGCGCCCCTTTAATAAGCGTTTGCGCTAACGCTATTTGTTGGCGAGACGAATTTGTTCGCAGCGCGCGTGGTTTTGCGTTATGCACAAGGCGTGGCGCAAGCAGAGGAGCGCCCGGAGACCTGCGTTTGTCGTCCGACGCTCGGGTTCTTGCATCAATTACGGGCGAACCGGGAAGACGAACAGGGCATGAGTTTCGATAAAGGGCGCCGC
>NZ_NCGH01000064.1:0-1693 GCF_002281505.1 Sphingomonas sp. 28-62-20 | reverse complement strand
TTGCCCGATTTGCGGCATGGCGCTCGAACCTGAAGAGCCGTCACTCGACGATGCGCCGAACCCCGAACTCGTCGATTTTACGCGACGTTTCTGGGTGTCGGCGGCACTCTCTATACCCCTGCTCATTCTGACGATGGGCACCGATTTGCTGGGGCTACACCTGGTCAGCGCGACTATTTCGCCGTGGCTTCAACTTGCTTTGGCCGCTCCCATCGTCCTGTGGGCAGGCGCTCCCTTTTTCGTTCGCGGCTGGAATTCGCTCAAGACGCGCCACCTCAACATGTTCACGCTGATCTCGATTGGTGTCGGTGCCGCGTTCCTTTACAGTCTCGTCGCGACGCTCGCGCCTGGAGTTTTCCCCGATGCGTTCAAGATGCACGGCATGGTCCCGGTCTATTATGAAGCGGCGGGCGTCGTCGTTGCGCTGGTGTTGCTGGGGCAAGTGCTCGAACTTCGTGCGCGTGCGTCGACGGGCAAGGCAATCCGGGCGCTCCTGAACCTTGCGCCAAAAACCGCGCGGCGGATCGCTGCTGACGGCACGGAGAGCGAAGTGCCACTGGCGGAAATCGTCGCAGGCGATCGGCTCCGCGTCCGCCCCGGTGAGGCCGTGCCGGTCGATGGCATCGTCGTTGATGGCAAATCCTCGGTCGATGAGTCGATGCTGACCGGCGAACCGCTCCCCGTCGCAAAAGAAGCAACGAGCGCGCTGACAGGCGGCACGGTCAACGCCACCGGAAGCCTCGTCATGGAAGCGCAGGCAGTTGGCAGCGACACGATGCTCGCGCGTATCGTCAAGATGGTTGCCGAGGCGCAGCGCAGCCGGGCACCGATCCAGGCCGTCGCTGACCGAATTTCGGGCTGGTTCGTGCCCCTCGTGATCGCGATTGCAGTGCTCACCTTTATCGTCTGGAGCCTGGTCGGTCCCGAACCGCGCATTGGCCATGCGCTCCTGAATGCGATAGCGGTGCTTATCATTGCTTGCCCCTGTGCGCTTGGACTTGCCACACCGATGTCGATCATGGTCGGAACGGGACGTGGCGCACAGGCGGGTGTACTCGTCAAAAGTGCCGAAGCGCTTCAGGGTTTCGAACAGGTCGACACATTGCTGATCGACAAGACCGGTACGCTCACCGAAGGAAAGCCTAAGCTCGTTGGAATAGAGACGGTCGGGGAACTTGCCCAGGACGATCTGCTGAGATTCGTCGCTTCGATCGAGGCGCGATCCGAGCATCCGCTTGCGCATGCGATCGTGACGGCCGCCAAAGAGCGCAATCTGGCGCTCTCTGAACCTGAAGGCTTCGAGGTTCAGGTCGGTGCTGGCATCAGCGCCAAGGTCGAGGGGCACACCGTCGTCGTCGGCAACACCGCGCAAATGCAGCGTATCGGTGTCGATGCCCAGCCCCTCTTTGACGCATCCGAGGCCAAGCGTCGCGAAGGCGCGGGCATTATGCTTGTCGCTGTCGATGGCGCGCTTGCCGGGTTTATCGCGGTTGCTGACCCAATCCGGGCAAATGCCAGGGAGTCGATTTCCGCGCTCCGCAAACAGGGGTTGCGCGTCATCATGCTCACCGGCGACAATCCGACGACCGCGCAAATCGTTGCCGACGCGGTCGGTGGGCTAGACGAGGTTCACGCCGAACTCAAACCCGAAGACAAGGCACGCATCGTCGGCGAATTGAAAGCGAAGGGCGCG
>NZ_NCGH01000038.1:0-12406 GCF_002281505.1 Sphingomonas sp. 28-62-20 | reverse complement strand
CATCTCTGCCGGCCTCCCTCACCAGCAAAGATCGTGAATCAGAAAAAGTCAGCCGTGGGAATCCCCAATCGATTCACCATCGTCGGAAACCGCTCTAATGATGGCGGTGCCTTTCGGCTGGGAACAGAACCCCGAACACCCGTACTTCTTTGGACCGGATGAATGGGTCAGCCTGGTCGAGGATGGTGGATTTCGCGTCCGGGTCGCCCAAATCGGCAACGAGTATCCCGAAACCGGAGAGGACTATTTTATAGCAGCAACCAAGACTGCGGAACCGCAAGCCCCATCGCGCATCGATCCGCGCCGCTTTTTGAAAGACGACTATAAATTCGTTGAGCACACCGCGTCCGCAGTGACCTACCGAGGGGAATTCGATCAACGATGGGACGCCGCGATCTCCGCATCGCCCGTCAGCAGCTTGGAGATCGCAGTGCCTGCGGGTGCGATTGAGATCCTCCCGATCATGCATCGTCATTCCTGGTCCGGGATTGTGCGCCTGTCACAGGGATTGAGCACGAGCGATTGCGACCTTTATTCCTGGTTTGCCTACGACATGCCGGTGCGGTTTGCGCTAAATGCGGAACGCAGCGAACCTCTCCACGTCGAGCTTGTCGGCAAGAGCGCGGCGTCCCGTTGGTCTCAATTTGTCTTCAAAGGCTTTTTTTGGCGTTGATCGAGCGGCTTGACCGCATCACGCGTCTCCACCTGACGAGCTAAGTTACTAGTCATGATCTCTGATGCGCAGGGCAGCACCACGAGCCGGATCATCTTAGGCAATCAACTGAAACAGCGAAAAGGGGCTGGCGGGCTTTGCTTCAAATTTGCGGCTCACACCTACCCGATATCATCACCCCCCGAAGCACCCGCCGCATTGGTTCGACAGCGCCGTCAGCGGCTCATCGTATCGATCAGGGTCTTGACCTCCTGGCTGCGGCCCCGCGGCAGGATCAGTATGTCATTGCCGTTGGCTACGACGATCAGATCCGAGGTCCCGAAGATCGCAATCCGCGCGCCATCGGTACGCACCATGCAATTCGCGGTATCAATCGCAATCACTTCGCCGATGTTTTCCGCTGCATGCACGTTACCCTGAGCATCGCGGTCGCTCAACTCGTGCAGTGCATCCCAGCTGCCGAGGTCGCTCCACCCCATACTAACCGGTACGACCGCGACTCGTTCCGCCTTTTCCATCACCGCATAGTCGATCGAGTCCGACGGCGAGGCCGCGAACGCATCGGCCTTTGGGTAAATGCGCGTGCCTAGACGCGTCGCCCCGCTCATTGCTTCGCGAGTTGCCTCGAAAATCGCGGGAGCATGTATTTCAAGCGCGCCCAGATAGGCGTCCGCACGGAATAGAAAGATGCCCCCATTCCAGACATGGTCGCCGGCCTCTAGCATCGCCTCGGCTGCGCCTATCGGTGGTTTTTCGACAAATGAGGCGACGCGGTGGACACCGTCGCCGATCATCTCGCCGATGTGTATCCAGCCATAGCCTGTTTCAGGCGTAAGAGGATCGATCCCAAATGTAACTAACCAGCCCTGCTCGACCAAGGGCAGCGCGACCATGATCGCGGCATGAAAGGCGGCGACGTCAGCGACGACGTGATCAGATGGCATTACCAATAACGTCGCACCCAGTCCTCCACGGCTTGAGCTTGCGGCAATTGCAGCAAGCGCGATCGCAGGCGCTGTGTTGCGCCCAGCCGGTTCAAGGATAAGAGCCTCGGCAGGCGCGGCGACATCGGCCAGCTGCGTCTCGATCATATCTGCATGTCGGGCACTGGCGACCACGATTGGAGCGCCAAAGCGTTCGCCTTGTACGCGCAGCGCGGTCAGCTGCAGCATTGTTTCATCGGCGATAAGGGATAGCATCTGTTTGGGCATTTCGGCGCTCGACATCGGCCAAAGCCGACTGCCCACTCCGCCTGAGAGAATAACAGGCGTGATAGGTCCATTTTGTAACATGAACGATCCTATTTTAGCTTGAGCAAACCTAGCCTGCGATTCGACCTGCTGGCCTGTACCCAGTTTTGCAGCTCCAGGTTAGGCTATATTAGCCTGCTTCTCCAAGTCCATGGCGTGAGACACTCCATATCGGGTGGCTGCGTGCCGGTTGGTAGAAGCGCTCGATCTAATCGAACACGTTCGCCCGAGCCTGATTGGGCGAAAGTTATGCTGTTCGCGCGGTCCGAACAGTCGTGAGCGGTGAGAAGAAGCTCTCCATTGCAGCATTGTCCCAGACGTTGCCGACCGGCTCACCGACCAGCCCGCTCCGCGACGTGAGAGCAGGGCGATGACGGCTGCGACGTATAGCCACCCTTCAGCCGTCCAGATGTAAGTGAAGTCTGCGAATCACTTCTGGTTCGTCGCGTCAGCGCCGAATGCCTCGTCACTCCGTAAACGCTCGCTCGGCACACGCACTAGCCAGACGTGGAAACAACTGCGCGAAACCCCGTCAGGGTCTGCCGACGCAGCCGATTTTGATTGTGGGCCGCAACCGCCTGATCACGCCCCATCATAGTCAATGGCCGCAGCGGCCGCACCCGACATGATGAACCCGATGGGGCGTTCGGTTTCCTCTTGTAAGTGCGCGATCAGGCTGGCGGTGCGGGCGAGAAGCGAAATCCCTTTCAGTGCGGCGACGGGGAAGCCGACATCAAGCATCACGGCGGGGATTGCGCCGTTGACGTTGATCGGCAGCGCGCGCCCAAGGGTGCCGGGCAGCGCATCGCGGATGGCATAGAGCATGGCGATGTGCGGGCCGACAATGCCGTGGCGTTCGGCCAGATCAAGCAGCAGCAACGCGCGCGGATCACCGCCAGCATGTTGCGGGTGGCCAAATCCCGGGATCGCCAGCTTGTCGGCGCGCAGGCGGCGGATACCCTCGCTCGCCACGGTGGCTGCCTCATTCCCGTCACCGGTTTTGGCCACGAGATCGGCATAGAATCGCCCGGCTACCTCGGCGCTGCCGAGCACCACTGAGCCGCAGCCGAGTAGCCCTGCTGCGACGGCGCCGTGAAAGGCCTCAGGGGCGGCGGCATAGGTCATCCGCGCGGCAACCACACTGGGCACCAGCCCGTGTTCGGCAATCGCCGCCAACACTGCATTGGCAAAGAAGCGCTGGACCTCGCTCGGCGCCTTGCCGGTGACCAGCAGCCAGAAATAGCTGGTAAAATCCATCTGGCCGATAATCTCGCCGCACAGATCATGGCCGCGCACGGTGATGCTCTCCGCGTCCGATGTGCAGATCGCCGAAAAGGGCGCATCCTGTTTGCCGATCCTCATTGTGCTTGGCCCTTTCCGGTCAATTGCAGCGCCTTTCCCGACGCCTGTGCTAACTTCGATTTACGAAGTTGATTTCGTATATCGAAGTTTCTATGATTTTGTTGAGGGAGTAGTCAACATGGCCAAGCCGCTTGCCGATGTCACCGTCGTCGAAATGGGGACGTTCATTACCGGCCCTGCCGCTGGCATGTTGCTCGCCGATATGGGTGCCGACGTGATCAAGGTCGAGCGGCCCGATGGCGGCGATCCGTTTCGCGCGTTCAATGGCGGTCTCTATAGTCCGCATTTCCAGACCTATAACCGCAACAAGCGATCGATCACGCTCGATACGCGCAGCCCCGATGATCTGGCAAGCTTCGATCGGCTGATCGCAACCGCCGATATCTTCATCCAGAATTTCCGCCCCGGTGTGGTGGAAAAGCTCCATGTCGACCCGGCCCGGCTTCGCGCGATCAACCCGCGGCTGATCTATCTGTCGATCTCCGGCTTTGGCGCGACCGGCCCCGATCGCGACCGGCCGGCCTTTGATACCGTCGCGCAGGCCGCCAGTGGCTTCCTGCGGCTGTTGGTCAATCCGGCCAATCCGCGCGTGGTGGGGCCGGCGCTCGCAGATGCGATCACGGGTTTTTACGGCGCCTATGGTGTGCTCGCTGCGCTGCATGAACGAGAAACGACGGGCAAGGGGCGGTTGGTCGAGGTGTCGATGCTGGAGGCGATGGCGCATTTCAACCTCGACGATTTCACGCATTATTTCGCGGAAGGCGAGGTGATGGGCCCCTATAGCCGCCCCAATGTCTCGCAATCCTATGTGTTCCAGTGCAGCGATGGCGGCTGGATTGCGCTGCATATGTCGTCGCCGCCCAAATTCTGGGAAAACCTGGCTGAGGCGGTCGGCGAGCCCGGCATGCTCGCGCGCGCCGAATTCGCCAGCCGCACCGCGCGCATCGCCAATTACGAAAAAGTCGCTGCTTTCCTTGCGCCGATCTTCGCCTCCCGCCCCCGCGCCGATTGGTGCGCGACGCTTGAACGGCTCGAGGTGCCGCATTCACCCGTCTATTCAGCGCCCGAGGTAATCGAGACCGAACAGGCGCAGCATCTGCAATTGTGCGTCGAAGACCCCGCTGGCCCGCACGGGACGTTCCGCACGATCCGTTCACCGGTGAGCTTTGATGGCGAACGGATGATGACGGTCAGCGCGCCGCCGACGCTGGGCCAGCATAATGATACGCTGGCCGGCCATGCCGAAAAGGCCGCGGCTGCGGAATGACGGCGGCGGCCGGCCGGGATAGCCGCTATCTTGCCCTGCACCGGCGCGACCAGTAACGCGGGCCATGGCCACCCCCGGGAAACCGCCCAAGGACAGCGAATATCTCTCGACGCTTGAACGCGGCCTGCGGGTATTGCGCGCCTTCGACGCGAGCCACCCGGAAATGCCATTGAGCGAGGTCGCGCAGTTGACCGAGCTGAGCCCCGCGGTCGCACGACGTTGCCTCAATACGCTCGTCCAGCTCGGTTATGTTGCGCAATATGGCCGCAAGTTTCTGCTGCGTCCTGAGGTGCTGAGTTTTGGCAGCAGCTATTTGTCGTCGATGAATGTCGAACAGGTCGTGTTGCCGCCGCTGCAGCGCGTGCGCGACGATACCGGTGACAGTTCATCGATGGCGGTATTGTCGGGTGACGACATTCTTTACGTTGCGCATGTGTCCACCAATCGGCGCATTCGGCTTGGCGCGACGGTCGGCACGCGCTTTCCGTTGCATGCGACGTCGCTCGGCAAGGTGTTGCTTGCCTTTCAAGAGGAAACAGTGACCGCCGCCTATTTCGATCGCGCCACCCTCACGCGCTTTACTGAGCGAACGGTGACGACGCGCGCCACATTAGAAGAGCGACTGCGCAGCGCACGCACCACAGGCTATGATTCCGCGCTGGACGAACTCGATTACGGCCTGGTCTCGGTGGCGGTGCCGGTCTTTGACGCCGAGCGCCGGATCGTTGCTGCGATCAACTGTTCGACATCGACCACGCGCATTTCCCAGGAGGAACTGGTGCGGACCCGGCTGCCCCTCTTGCGCGAAGCAGCGGCGGAAATCGGCAGTGCGCTGCAACGCTGGCCCGCGCTCATCCATTCGCTCCACCAGAACTGAACACTGCATTTCGGTTGCGATGGCTTGCGGATCGGCTGGCCATCGTCCCTGCCGCGCCCCCAGCGTCAAAACTTCGCATATCGAACTTGACTTCGAATTACGAAATAACCTAGTCTGTCCGGGGTAGATTCGGTGTCGTGACGCTTGGCGATAGCGCAAGGCATGCGCCGATATTGGGGGAGGATATCTGGTGAAAAAGGCTGCTCTTTGGACACGCGCCCTGTTGGCGGGATCGATCTCGGCATTGGCGATGGTCATAGCCACGCCTGCGCAAGCGCAGGATACACCGCCGGCGGCCGAAGCCGAAACCGATCCCAATGCAATCGTGGTGACAGCGCTGCGGCGTGACACCCGGCTGCAAGATACGCCTGCGGCGATCACTGCCTTTGATGCCAAGGCGATCGATGCGGCTGGCATCGACAAGCCAGCCGATTTTATCGGGCTGACGTCGAACGTTCAGCTGATTGAAACGCAGAATGTCGGCAACGCCTTTGTCATCATTCGCGGCATCACCCAGAACCGCAATTCCGAGCCATCAGTCGCCGTCGTCGTTGATGGCGTGCAGCAGGTCAACGCTGCGCAATTCAACCAGGAACTGTTCGATATCGAGCAGATCGAAATCCTGAAGGGACCGCAGGGCGGCCTATATGGACGCAACGCGATTGGCGGCGCGATTGTCATCACCACCAAGGACCCAACCGACCAGTTGGAAGGTCGCTTCATGGCCGGGATCGACAATGGCTTTGGCTATACGATCCGCGCCGGCTTGAGCGGGCCGCTTGCCGATACGCTCAAATTCCGCGTGTCGGGATCGTGGCGCGATACCGATGGCTATATTCCGAACACTTTCCTTGGGCAGGATGCCGATCCGGTCAGGGATTTCTCGGTCCGCGCCAAGCTGTTGTGGCAGCCGACCGACAATTTCAGCGCCGATCTGCGCGGCTTCGTCTCGATCCTCAAAACCCAGGCATTTTATTATAACATCGTCACTGATGTGAACGACGTCAGCCTGCCGGTGCGCGTCAACAATGCCGGTATCGACAATCGCGACATCTATAATGTGTCGCTAAAGCTCGATTATCAAGCGGATTGGGGATCGATCCGGTCGGTCACCTCCTATGACAAGGTCAGCGAAATCCTGACCGGCGACGCGTTCGACTTTCTGCCAATTCCGGAATCCTTGCTGTTCCGCTTTTTCGGCTTCGATCTCAACCAGAGCCAGTTTTTGGATGTGAGGGCGATCAGCGAAGACTTGCGGATCTCCTCCCCCGATAACCAGCCGTTTGAATGGTCGCTGGGGACGTACCTGATCCACACCGATCGATATATTTCGACTGGCAATCTGGTCGATACCGGCAATGGCGTCACCGCGGTTTTCCGCACGCCGAGCACCAACCCGCTGAACCCGCAGGCGACTTTTCTGGCCGATAGTCAGGATAATTTTGCCTGGGCGATTTATGGCGGGCTTGGCTATGAATTTTCCAAGCAATTGCGCATCGATGGATCGCTTCGGTACGACCGCGACAACCGCAGCAATACCACGCTGACCCCGGCGGCCTTCATTCCGGTGGTGACCGGGTTCCCAGCTGGAATCCCCGGCCAAGTCCGCAACCGGTCCTTCTCTTCCTGGCAGCCCAAGGTCACGGTGACCTGGCAGCCAATCAAAAACCTGACGATCTATGGCGGATATAGCCGTGGCTTCCGTTCCGGTGGCTTCAACCAGACCGGGGTTGGCGCGGTTGCAGCGGGTACCGGCGTGGTCGGCGTCGGCGACATCTACCAGGCCGAAATCGCCGATACCGTTGAAATCGGATTGAAGAGCAGCCTGTTCGACAATCTGATGACGTTCAACGCCAGCGCTTATACGACCAGTTCGCGCAACGGCTATTTCTTCGTCTTTCTGGCCGCGAACTCGACCCAGAATCTGGGCAATGTGCCCAGTGCGAGACTGCGCGGATTTGAACTCGAAACCGCCATTCACCCAGCGCGTGGGCTTGATCTGAATGCCGGGCTCGGCGTGACCTATTCGGAAATCACCAGCTTCCCCGATGCAACGGTGATCGGCAATGAAGCGCCGTTCATCTCGCGCTATACCCTGAATGTCGGCGGGCAATATGAAACCCGCATCAACGGCGGTGACCTCAAGGTGCGGGGACGGATTGATTATCGCCGTATCGGCCGGACGTGGTTTGATGTGACCAATTCAACCTCGCGCAATCCGGTCGATCTGGTCAACACGCGCATATCGCTCGATGGCGGCCAATGGACGCTGTCAGCCTTTGCCGACAACCTGTTCGACAAGAGATACAATGCCGAATTCTCGCCGGGTGGTTTCGTCTTCAAGGCCCGCCCGCGGATCTATGGGCTTGAAGGAACCTTCAAATTCTGACTTTTTCGTTAGGTAGGAACTGACCATTGGCCCGCATTCTGATCCTGTATTACTCGGCCTATGGCCATATCGAAACCATGGCACGCGCGGTTGCGGCCGGTGTCGATGGGGTTGAGGGATGCGCGGCCGTGCTCAAGCGGGTGCCGGAAATTGTGCCGGACGCTCAGGCGCGCGCCGTCGGCATGAAACTGGATCAGGCCGCGCCAATCGCGACCCCCGACGAGCTTGCCGATTATGACGCAATCATCTTTGGCACGCCGACGCGCTTTGGCAATATGGCCGCACAGATGCGCAATTTCCTCGATCAAACCGGGGGACTCTGGGCGCGGGGGGCGCTGATCGGCAAGGTCGGCAGCGTGTTTGCCAGCACCGCGAGCCAGCATGGCGGGCAGGAAACGACGATCACTTCGTTCCATACCACCCTGCTTCACCACGGCATGGTTGTCGTCGGGCTGCCGTACAGCTTTGCCGGGAACACGATCATGACCGAGATCAGCGGCGGCACGCCTTATGGCGCGACGACGATTGCCGGGGGCGATGGCAGCCGCTCCCCCAGCGACAACGAGCTTGCGGGCGCGCGCTTCCAGGGCGAACATGTCGCGCGGATCGCGCAGAAACTGACCAACTGACCGACCGCCCATTCCGAACCGACAGGAGCAGATCATGAGCGCCCATTTGCCCAGCCGCTTGCACCACACCGCCTATGTCTCGAAGGATCTCGAGGCGACGCGCCATTTCTATGAAGACATTCTCGGCTTCCCGCTGACCGCGACATGGTGCGAACAAGAGGATCTGTTCGGCAAGGAACGCACCTATTGCCATTGCTTCTTCGGTTTGCCCGATGGCAGCGCGATGGCGTTTTTCTCGTTTGCCAATGCCGACGACCAGGCTGAATTCGGCCCCGATCTGCCGCCCAGCCCGTTCCGGCATTTGGCGCTCACCGTCGATGCGGCGGCACAGGCCGAACTCGAACGCCGGATTGCGGCTGCCGGGTTCGTGGAGCCCGCCACCTATGTCCTTGAACATGGCTATTGCCGGTCAGTCTATGTCACCGATCCCGACGGGATGATCATCGAATTCACGCGCGATGCCGACCATGCGCCGCAGATCAACGCGGTGCGGGCGCAGGACGCGCATAGCGAACTCAAGCGCTGGCTCGCCGGCGACCACCGCCCCAATAACGACGTCCGGCACCTGGCCGAAGCCGCGCATTGATCTGAACTGGGTGCGCGCGATGCTGAAAGAAGCGGCTGCAGCGCGCGTGATCGATGTCGGCGACGGTACACTCCACGTTGCGGCGGCGGGCAATGGCCGGGAGATCGTGATGCTGCACGGCTGGACACTCGATCACCGGAGCTGGGCGCTGCAGGCCCCACTTGCCGCCGCAATGCGGCTGGTGATGCCCGACCGACGCGGCTTTGGGCGATCGAGCGCCCCCGCCGATCTTGCGCGTGAATGGCAGGACGTTGATCATCTCGTCGCGCACGATTGCTTTGTTTTGGTCGGGCTATCGCAGGGCGCTTCGGTCGCGCTGGATTATGCCCGGCACCGGCCCGATCGACTCGCCGGATTGGTGCTGGTCGGCGCGCCGCTGCACGATGTTGTGCGCCATGATGACGCCGATGATGCGCTGCCCCGCAGCCGCTATGCCGCGATGATCGCGCACGGGCAGCTGGCAGCGATGAAGGCCGAATGGGGGGGTCATTCGCTGACCCGCACCGCGCCTGACGCCCAGCCGCTGCTCGCGGCGATGCTCGACAGCTATGACGGACGTGATCTGCTTGCCTCACCGTCAACGATCGCGATCACCGATACTGACATCGCTGGGTTGCCCATGCCGGTGCTGGCGATTGCCGGGGCGCAGGACACGCCGTGGCGGCGCCGGGTTGCGGCCTTTATCGGCGTGACTGCGCCCAATGGCCAGGCGGTGACGATCAAGGGGGCAGGGCATTTATGCAATCTCGACCAGCCCGCCCGGTTCAATGCGCTTCTCCAGGACTTTACCCGCTCTCTTTTCCACTAAAAGGCGAAAAACCGATGCTGCTGCCCACCTCGCTCGTTGGCTCCTACACCCAACCTGATTGGCTGATCGACAAGGTCAAGCTCGCCGGGCGCTTCCCGCCGCGCGTGCGTGCGACCGAGCTGTGGCGCGTGGCGCCCGAATGGCGCGAACAGGCGTTCGACGACGCGACGATCCTGGCGATCCGCGATCAGGAACGCGCGGGGCTCGACATCATCACCGATGGCGAGATGCGGCGGGAAAGCTATTCGAACCGCTTTGCGACCGCACTCGACGGCGTTGATCTCGACAATCCCGGCGTCGCGCTGGATCGCAGCGGCGAGCCCAATCCGGTGCCGCGCGTCACCGGCAAGATCCGCCGCCGCCATGCCGTTGAAACGCGCGACGTCGAATTCCTGCGCGCCAATACCGATCGGATGATCAAGATCACCGTCCCCGGCCCCTTCACCATGGCGCAGCAGGCGCAGAATGATTTCTACGCCGACGAAGCCGAAATGGCGCATGACTATGCCGTTGCCGTCAATGCCGAGATCAAGGACTTGTTCGCGGCGGGCGCTGACATCGTCCAGATCGATGAGCCCTATATGCAGGCCCGTCCGGCAAAGGCGCGCGAATTCGGGCTCGACGCGCTGCGCACGGCACTTGACGGCGTCACCGGTCGCACCGCGCTCCACATCTGCTTCGGCTATGCCGCGCTGATCCATGAGCGGCCGGAAGGATACAACTTCCTGCCCGAACTCGCCGACACCGATCTGTGCGACATCTCGATCGAAACCGCGCAGGCCAATCTTGACTGCAGCATCCTCGACAAGCTGACCGGCAAGACGATCATCCTGGGCGTGCTCGACCTTTCCACGCACGACATCGAAACGCCCGAGACGGTCGTCGCGCGCATCCGCCGCGCGCTGCCGCATGTCGCGGCCGAACGGCTGGTGATCGCGCCCGATTGTGGGCTGAAATATCTGCCGCGCGAGGTCGCTTTCGGCAAGATGAAGGCGATGGCCGACGGCGCGGCGATCGTGCGGGCAGAGCTCGCATGAGCGCGGGGCGTTTTCTCACCACCCATGTCGGCAGCCTGCCGCGTCAGGATGATCTGATCGCGCTGATGTTCGCCAAGGAAGAAGGCCTGCCGCTTGAGCCCAGCGCGGTGACGGCGCAGATTGAGGCAGCGGTCGACTATGTCGTCACCAAACAGGCCGAAGCCGGCATCGACATCATCAACGACGGCGAACAATCCAAGCCGAGCTATGCGACCTATATCAAAGATCGGCTCAATGGCTTTGGCGGCAGCGGCAACAGCTATGTCTTTGCCGATGTTGAGGATTTCCCGGGCGTCAAGGAACGCATTTCGGGCGATGCGGGCCGAAAGCACCGCAAGACGCCTGCCTGTAACGCGCCGATCACCGTCAAGGACATGACGGCGGTTGAAGCCGATACCCGCACGCTGAACACCGCCATTGCCAAGCATGAAGGGCGCCACGCGTTCATGAGTGCGGCATCGCCGGGCGTGACGGCGCTGTTCTTCGCCAATGATTATTACGACAGCGATGAGGCCTATTTGTTCGCGCTTGCCGAAGGGTTGCGCCATGAATATGAGGCAATCGCCGCCGCCGGGATCACGCTGCAAATCGATTGCCCCGATCTGGCAATGGGCCGCCACACCCAGTTTCGTGACCTCACCCTGTCGCAGTTTCGCGATCGGATGATGCTCAATATCGAAGCACTCAACCGCGCCACCGCCAATATCCCCGAAAGCCAGCTGCGGATGCACATGTGCTGGGGCAATTATCCAGGGCCGCACCACTGCGACGTACCGTTCAAGGATATTATCGACCTAGTCTGGCGCGCGCGGCCGCATGCTATCCAGTTCGAAGCGGCGAACCCGCGCCATGCGCATGAATTTGAGATGTTCAAGGAAGTCGGCCTGCCCGAAGGCAAGGTACTGATCCCTGGCGTCGTCGAATGCCAGTCCAATTATATCGAACATCCCGAGCTGATCGCGCAGCGGATCGGCCGCTATGCCGATCTGGTCGGCAGGGACAATGTGATGGCGGGCGTCGATTGCGGTTTTTCAGTGCATGTCGGATCGGGCGGGGTTGATCGCGACATCGTCTGGGCGAAGATGGCAGTGCTCGCTGAAGGCGCGCGGATTGCCTCGGCCAGATATTGGTAACCAATCACCAGGCAGGAAGGCGGGTGCTAGCGGAGCCGGAGGCCGATCCACAGCCGCCGCGGCGTACCGAGGTCAATCGATCCGCCCTGGTTGCGGGTAACCACCGCCGCGTCAAACAGATTCTCAGCGCGACCGACCAGGGCGAACCGCTTGCCCAGCGGGATTTCAGCGACCACATCAAGGGTGGTGGCAGCGGGCAGGGCATCGGTTTGCAGGTCATCCTCAAACTGCGCGCCTGTGTATCGGACGGTTGTCGACAGCCGGGGGCCGTGCGCCGGGGCCCAACCCAGCGTCGCGCTAGAGCGGTTTCCGACGATGGTGAATCGATTGGGGATTCCCACGGCTGACTTTTTCTGATTCACGATCTTTGCTGGTGAGGGAGGCCGGCAGAGATG
>NZ_NCGH01000063.1:0-1835 GCF_002281505.1 Sphingomonas sp. 28-62-20 | reverse complement strand
CGGTAGCACCGGATTAAAAAGGGGCCACTCCTGCTAGACCTTCGCCTTTGCGCGGAGGCGGAGGGTGAAGAGAGTGGAACTTTATCTCAAGGTTCGCCGCGCTGTGATGATAGACGGGATGAGCCGTCGTTCTGCTGCGCGATTTTATGGTATCAACCGCAAGACCGTCGACAAGATGTTGGCCTTCCCGGCTCCGCCTGAGCATGGTCGGACAGGCGTGAGTTATAGCCGGAAGTTGTCCGGGTTCACCGAGACCATCGATCAGATATTGGAAGATGATCGCAGCGTGCATGCCAAGCAGCGGCATACAGCGGTGCGGATATTCGAGCGCCTGCGCGATGGGCATGGATTTACCGGCGGCATCACGATCGTACGTGATTACGTGGCCGGGGCGAAGCTGCGCAGCCGCGAAGTGTACATTCCCTTGAGCCATAAGCCTGGCCACGCTCAGGTCGATTTTGGTGAGGCGGACGGGATCATTGGCGGCAAGCTGGTGCGGTTCCACTATTTCTGCATGGATCTGCCGCACAGCGATGCGCCATTCATCAAAGCTTATCCTGCCGAGGTGGCCGAGGCTTTTTGTGATGGGCATGTCGCAGCCTTCGCCTTCTTCGGCGGCATTCCGATATCGATCCTATATGACAACACCAAACTTGCTGTGGCGCAGATCTTGGGTGACGGGAAGCGCGAGCGCAGCCGGATGTTCTCGACCCTGCAGAGCCATTACCTGTTCGAAGACAAATTCGGTCGGCCCGGCAAGGGCAACGACAAAGGCAAGGTCGAAGGGCTGGTCGGTTATGTGCGGCGGCACTTCATGGTTCCGATGCCGGTTGCCGATAGCTTTGATGCCATGAACGCGCGCTTTGTCGAACAATGCATGGAGCGCAGGCATGCAGTGCTACGCGGGCACAGCGAAAACATCGAGACGCGCATGCAAGCCGATCTGGCAGCATTTATGTCGCTGCCAGCGGTGCCATTCGATCCCTGCCATATTGTGACGGGGCGTGCCTCGTCGATGTCACTGGTGCGCTATCGCACCAATGATTACTCAGTGCCCACGGCCTATGCCCATCAGGAGGTGGTGATCAAAGGCTATGTCGACCGTGTCGCGGTGATCTGCCGGGGTGAACAGATTGCGGTGCATCCGCGCAGCTATGAACGCGAAGACTTCATCGCCAATCCGTTGCACTACCTGGCGCTTCTGGAGCAAAAGCCGCGCGCACTTGATCAGGCCGCACCGCTTGATGGCTGGGTTCTGGCCGAGCCAATGCATCGCATCCGGCGATTGATGGAGGCGCGTAGCGGCAAAGAAGGGCGGCGCGAGTTTATCCAGGTGCTGCGGCTTTGTGAGCGGTTCGAGCAAAGCCTTGTGGAATGGGCAGTGGCTCATGCCTTGGATCTGGGGGCGATCAGCTTCGATGCCGTGAAGATGATCGCGCTGGCGCGGCTCGAGCGGCGGCCACCGCGGCTTGACTTGCAGTTTTATCCGCACCTGCCACGCGCAGATGTCGGGCGCACTGACCCGCGTAGCTATATGGGCTTGCTGTCGCAGACAGGCGGTTCCCCGGCGGGAGTATTGGCATGACCGAGTCCCTGATGCCGCTGCCTGCCATGGCGCAAACTTCTACCAGCGTTCCGCCAGCGGTGTTGCTGGCCAACCACCTCAAGGCGCTCAAGTTGCCAACCTTTGCGCGTGAGCATGAAAAGGTCGCCTTTGAAGCAGCGCAAGACCGTGCCGATTATCCGCGCTATCTGCTGCGGCTATGCGAGCTCGAGCGGATCGACCGCGAACGCCGGATGGTGGAACGCCGCATTCGCATGGCCAAGTTCCCGCA
>NZ_NCGH01000062.1:0-4102 GCF_002281505.1 Sphingomonas sp. 28-62-20 | reverse complement strand
CTTCGATCTGCGGCAGGTGCGCCGCGAGCGGATGTCGATCTATCTGGGGGTCTCGCCGGACAATATCGACCGGATCGCACCGGTCTATAATCTGTTCCTCCAGCAACTGATCGACCTCAACACGCGGGAACTGCCAGCGACCGGGGGCCAGGTGCCGGTGCTTGTCCTGCTCGATGAGTTTGCGCGCCTGGGCAAGGCGCCCGTCATCGCGTCGGCCTTTTCCTATGTCGCGGGATACGGCCTACGGCTGTTGCCGGTGATCCAGAGCCGGTCGCAGCCGCGCGGCATATATGGCCCCGACGTCACCGACGAGATCATCGCCAATTGCGGCCTGGAGGTGGTGTTCACGCCCAAGGAATTGCGGGTGGCGAACGAGCTGTCCGAACGGCTTGGCTTCTTCACGATGAACGTGAAATCGAAGAGCCGCACGATTCACGGGATGCTAGCCAATCGCAGCATTTCGGAATCCGATCAGCGTCGTGCATTGATGATGCCGCAAGAGCTGATGCAGATGCCGAAGGGCGATCTGCTGTTGCTGCGGGGTGGTATTCCGCCGGTTCGCGCGCGCAAGATCGAATATTTCCGATCGAAGCGCTTCACCGACAGGATATCCGATCCGCCCAAGGTCGCACCGCGGCTGATCCTGATGCGCGAGCCCAAATCCAACCCGACACAGGCAGGCGCAGCGACCGGTAGCGACCCCCTAGCGCAGGCGATTGAAGCGAAGCGCGCCGCCCTGCACGCGCCGCCACCCCTAAAGGAAGAGCCCGTCGTATGCTGGTGCTGGGTGAGCTTGAGGCGTTGCCGCCGCCCGGCGACGAGAAGGCGGCACTTGATTTCGTGATGGCGATGACCGCCCGCGCGGCGATTGAGCCGGAGGACGATGGCGACCTTTCTGAAACGCTAGTGACTGGGAGGCATGACCATGGCCGATAAGGAGAAGGCGCCGGCGACCAAGCCGCGTGGCAGGACCAACGGCGTTGCCATCGACGACAAGGATCGCAGCAAAAGGGTAGCGTCTGGAACCGTCATGCCCGAGGCTGAAGCTGTCGGGCAATCGAAGGGCGCGGAGCGAAAGGCCGAGGACCCGGGCGTCACGGAGCGCAAGGTCGGGACCGACAAGAAGCCAAAAGCTCCCTCGGTCGAGGCGGGTGACATGCCCGAGGCGGTGCGCAAACGCTATTATGCCGACAAGGCGAAATGGTCGGGCGATCCTGCATACTTTACCTCAGCGGAAACGAAGGATCCGGCGTTTCGCGATCAGGGGCGTCGACTGGTCACGGCGACCGAGAGCCAGGAGGTGGTGAAGGATCTTGTCGCCATCGCCCAGCATCGTTCGTGGGACAGAATCCATGTCACCGGAACCGAGGCATTCCGGCGATCTGTGTGGTTGGAGGCGGGACAAAAGGGGCTCGAAGTCCGGGGCTATAAGCCGAATGATCGTGATCTGCAGGAACTCGACCGGCTGCGCAGCGACGCGAGCAAGAACACGATTGCACCGGTGGTCGCGCGCGATGCCACCGAAAGCCGCAATCCGGCTTCGGCGCGGCGATCGGAAGAGTCCCCTGCCCCTGCCCGCCAACCCGGTGAGCGCGTCGATGGACGTTCGCTGCCCAACGATCGCGCCGTCGATAGTCAAATGCGCGTCATGGAGGCGGTGATCCGGCGGACCCTGTTGGATAACCCCGAGGCGGTGACGCGGGTGATGACGGTCGCGCGCGCGCAACTCGATGCCCATGTAGCGGCCGGTCGAACGATCCGGCCCGCGGTGGTTCGCGATACCGGTGCGTCCGTACAACGCGGTCCTGAGCGCGGGCCCGGGGCGGAACGCGTGTTGCAAGCTCGGCAACGACGTGAGCACAAGCAGCCGGAGCGGAACCGATCACGCTGATCCTCCAAATCCAAATTCCCGGCACAGTAAATATGGACATGTCCGCGAATATTCGCTATTCGGAGCATATTCACTGGACATCGAATATGCTCAAATTCGAGATTGAAGAAGGCGAGTTGCTGGAAAGTCTGGTCACGGCGATCAGCAAATTGCCCGAGGGGCAGGCCATCGTGCGAGCGCGGGAGGTTCCGATCGGCCGCAATGGACGCGCCGACGCGCTCGTCGATATCGTGGTGGGTGGACGGCCGATGCAATTGCTGGTCGAAGCTAAACGCGATGCCTTTCCCCGCGATGTGCGCGAATCCGTGTGGCAGCTTCGAACCAATGCCGCCCACCTCCCCACCGACGGCCGTGACATTTTGCCCTTCTTCGTCGCCCGCGCAATCTCGCCGGGCGCGCGCGACATCCTGCGCGAGGAAGGCATCGGCTTTTATGACCTTGGCGGCACGCTCTACATCCCGGCCCCCAATGCGTTCGTCTTCATCGATCGACCGCCCCCTCGTAACACCCGCAAAGTGTTTGAATCCGTCTTTCAGGGGCAAAAGGCGCGCGTCGTCATGGCCGTGTTCGAACGTCGCCATGCATGGCTGAGCGTCAAGGAGCTCGCGGAGACAACCGAAGTCTCGCCAGCGACGGCATCCTCCACGCTCACCGAGATGGAACGTCGCGAATGGGTCGATGTACAAGGCTCCGGCCCGTCCAAACTGCGCCGCCTACGCGCCGCCGAGGACGTGCTTGACGCATTCGCACCTTGTCGGAGCGGTTGGATCAAGTCTGCGGCGGTGCGGATTATGCCGTTACCGGCGAAGCCGCAGCACAAGCTTATGCGCCCTATCTCTCCAGCATCTCCCAACTCAGATGCCGCATCCTTCCCGGCCCATTTCAAAAGCAGATCCTCGACCATCTGGATGCCCGGCCGGTCAGCGAGGGATGGAATCTCGGCGTTATAGAGACGCGCTCGCGCGGCGATGTGACGGTGGGCGAGCGCATCGACGACGTGGCGCTCGCGCCGGCGCTGCAAGTCTATCTCGATCTGCTGCAGGGGTCGGGACGTTCCAAGGAAATGGCGGCGCATCTGCGCGCGGAGAGGCTCAAGCCCTGATGACCAAGCCGAAGACCTTTGGCGGCTATGACAACGCCGTCACCGAAGCGTGCGAGCGCGTGCTGGTCACGCTCCTGCGTGGCCTTGGCCCGTGGAAGAATTCGGTGTTCCTCGTCGGCGGCCTCACCCCGCGCTATCTCGTGCGTGCACGCCCGCCCGAAGTGCCGGCGCATGCCGGCACGGGCGACGTCGATGTCGTCGTCGACCTTGCGATCCTGGCCGACACGGAGGCCTATCGGACGCTGGAAGAAAATCTCCGCATGATGGGCTTCGATCGCGCCGAAAATGATGAGGGCCGCAAACAGTCATGGCGCTGGAAGACCACGCTCGAAACCGGCACCACCATGATCCTCGAATTCCTCGCAGACGATCCGGAACGTGCCGGCGGGAAGGTCCAGGAGCTTCCCGCGAAAGGTAAAGTCTCGGCTCTCAACATCCCGCATGCCTCCATGGTGTTCGACTTCTACGAGAGCGCCGAGATCACCGCTGAGTTGCTTGGCGACAACGGCGTGGTCACGGAAACCGTCCGCTATGCCGACGTAGTGAGCTTCACCTGCCTGAAGGCGTTCGCCTTCGAAAGTCGCTTCGAGCCGAAGGATGCTCATGACCTCGTGTATTGCCTCGACCATGTCGAAGGCGGCGCCGAAGCGACGATCGCTGCGTTCGGCAAGGCACTGGAAACCGGGCACCGCGAAGCCATCCTCTCAGCGCTCGGCCTGCTCGCATCGCATTTCTGCGATGATGACAGAACCGAGGGCTATCGTAAGGATGGTCCGGTCGCCTTTGCGAAATTCGACGCCGATCCCGGAGACGACGAGGAAGGCGGTCGTGATCGCCGCATCTTGCGGCAACGTCGGGCGAGCGCGACGGTGGCGGCGATTGTCGGACCACTTCTTGGGTAACGTCACGCCAAAATTGTTCGTTCTTTGCAAAGCCGTCCGCGGCAGATGCACCCGGTGCACGTATCCGCAAAATGATCAGGGGACCGTAACGTCGTAATTCGCCGCGGCCCATGGGCTGAAATGGTGCGCTGGTGGCGTATGCGGCGGAAAAGACCCAACGCCGGTCGTTCAAGGCCAACCAACCGCTACCTAAAACCGGCTGTTTGT
>NZ_NCGH01000061.1:0-5138 GCF_002281505.1 Sphingomonas sp. 28-62-20 | reverse complement strand
GACGCTTGCGCTTGATGACGCATCCGACGGGGAGCTGGCGGCCTTGGCGCGCAGCGGCACCCAGGCGGCCTACCGCGTGCTCGCTGAACGCCACCGCGATGCCGTCTACCGGCTGGTCCGCAGTGCAACCGGTGATGCCGACGAAGCGATGGATGTCACCCAGGAAACATTGATCGCGGCATTCGGTGCGCTCGATCGTTATGACCCCGCGCGTCCGTTCCGAGCCTGGATCGCACGGATTGCGCTCAACAAGGCGCGCGACTGGGCACGGCGGCGCGCGGTGCGGCGGCTGTTCAGCTTCGGAATGCCCGACCATGCCGCGTATTCAATCCCGGACGAGGCTGTGGGGGCAGACCGAACCGCCGAAGACCGGGAGAAGCTGACACGCGTCGCGGTGGCAATTGCTGCCTTGCCGGCACGCCTGAAAGAAGCGCTGTTGCTCCGGACGATCGAGGACATGTCGCAAGCCGAGGTCGCGGCAACGCTCGGTGTCAGCGAGAAGACGGTCGAGACCCGGCTTTATCGTGCGCGCCAGAAACTGAACGACGCTTTGAGGGAAGATGGGTCGCGCCGCGTATGATGTGCATGACCCCTAGCGAACTGTCCGAAACCCGCCCTCTGATCGATCGACGCGCGCTGCTGCGCGCCGGGGCTGCGGTCGGTGGCACCGCTGCGCTGGCCGCGTGGTTCCCGGCCTGGGCGCAGACTGCGTCGTCAGGCATTGTCGCGCCACTGCCGATGGTGAGCGGTCCCGATGTCAGCCTGCGGATCGCGCGGCAGACGATGCGGATCGACGGCAAGCCTTTCCGCGCGATCGGCATCAATGGAACCGTGCCGGGACCGCTGATCCGCCTGCGTCAGGGGCAAAAGGTGCGGCTGTCGGTGTCGAACGAGC
Source organism: Sphingomonas sp. 28-62-20 (assembly GCF_002281505.1). Taxonomy (NCBI): domain Bacteria; kingdom Pseudomonadati; phylum Pseudomonadota; class Alphaproteobacteria; order Sphingomonadales; family Sphingomonadaceae; genus Sphingomonas; species Sphingomonas sp. 28-62-20. The sequence goes on along the minus strand of NZ_NCGH01000061.1, from coordinate 4,243 downwards.
TCGACGTCGATTCCTCCATTCACTGGCATGGTTTGCTCGTCCCGTTTCAATATGACGGCGTGCCCGGCGTCAGCTTTCCCGGCATCAAGCCCCGCACGAGCTTTCTTTACGAATTTCCCGTCAATCAGGCGGGCACCTATTGGTATCACAGCCACTCGGGGTTCCAGGAGCAGGAAGGTCTCTATGGGCCGATCGTCATCGATCCCGAGGGCGTGGACCCGATCGTATCCGACCGCGAGCACGTCATCGTCCTGTCCGATCACAGCCCGCTGTCGCCCGAAGCGATATTCCGGAACATGAAGGTCAATCCGGGCCACTTCAACATGCAGCGCCAGACGCTCGGCGGCTTGCTCGCCGGGCGCGACCAGCCGCTGAAAGACCGCATCGACTGGGGTAAGCTGGACGGCCCTCTTCAAGCCCGGCGAGCGGGTTCGCCTCCGCATCATCAACGCGTCGGCAATGACTTTCTTCAACATCCGCATTCCAGGACTTCGGATGACAGTCGTACAGGCCGACGGTCTGAACGTGCGTCCGGTCGAGATCGACGAGTTCCAGATCGGTGTTGCCGAGACCTACGACGTGATCGTCACCCCGACCGACGACCGCGCCTATACCTTCGTCGGTGAGGCGACCGATCGTTCGGGAATAGCGCGCGCAACGCTAGCGCCGCGCGCAGGAATGGCCGCCGAAGTACCACCGCTTCGTAAGCGCCCGCTCGCCAACATGACCGACATGGGCATGGGCGACATGAGCGGCATGGACATGTCGGGTGGATCGATGGCCGGCATGGATCATGCGGCGATGGGACACGATACCCAGACGATGGACATGTCTGCGCCAGCGCCAGACGCGGCGATGCCCGAAATGGACATGTCCGGGGCAGCGCCCGCCGCCGGGGTGATGGGGGGTATGGATCACGGCAGCATGAAGATGCGCGATTTCTCGGTCGCGCCACAGGTGAAACGCGATCCAGGCGTCCAGACGATTTCGCCGATGCCGATGGATCGGACCGGCGAGCCGGGTCAGGGCCTGGAAGACGTCGGCCACAAGGTGCTGACTTACCGTGACCTCATGGCGCTCGACCGTAACCCGGATGTGCGCGCCCCTGACCGGTCTCTCGATCTCCATCTGACCGGCAACATGGAACGCTTCATGTGGTCGTTCGATGGCGTGAAGATGTCTGATCATCACGCGCCGATCCCCTTCATCGAAGGCGAGCGGGTGCGGGTGAACCTCATCAACGATTCGATGATGAGCCATCCCATCCACTTGCACGGTCACTTCTTCGAGCTGGTGACGGGACACGGCGATCATGCCCCGCGCAAGCACACGGTGATCGTGCAGCCCGGCGGGAAGGTTACGTTCGACGTCACCGCCGATGCCGTCGGCGACTGGGCGTTTCACTGTCACCTCCTCTACCACATGGCGGCGGGCATGATGCGTGTTGTCAGCGTTCGCCCGCGCGGGGAAGCTGCGTGAGCGGCGTCATTGCCTTTGCCCTGGTTGCAGCGCTCGGTGCGAGTTCTCCCGCGCTAGCCCAGAGCATGTCGGGGATGGACCATGGTTCGATGCCAGGCATGAAAATGCCTGCAACCAAACCTGTGGCCAAACCGCGCAAGCCCGCAGCTCGCAAGCCGCAGGCAATGCCGGTCATGCGCGCACCAGACCAGGCCGCCGAATCGCCCGTTCCCAAAGCGGACGACATCCGCGGGATGGATCACGGGACCATGCCGGGGATGGACATGTCGGCTGATAAGTCGAGCACATCGCCGCCGATGGATGGCGTGGCGACCGGCCAGAGCGCGATGCCCGACATGGCAAAGAGCGGCACAGACCTTCCCGCCGGCAACGCACCGGCTCCAGCGCCGCCGACCGATCATTATGCGACGCGCATCTTCCCCGCTGCCGAGATCGAACGTTCGCATCGGCAAATGATGAATGAGAGCGGTGCGCAGACCTTCGGCTTCGTGATGTTCAACCTCGCTGAGTATCAGCCCCGTCGCGGACAGGACGGCTTCCGATGGGACGGCGAGGGCTGGTATGGCGGCGACATCAACCGCCTGACGATCAAAACGGAAGGCGAGGGCCGGTTCGGAGAAGGCGTCGACGAAGCCGAAGTGCAAGCGCTCTACAGCCGCGCCATCGATCCCTATTTCAACGCACAGGTCGGCATCCGCCAGGACCTCGGGCGCGGCGCTCGTCGGACCTATGCAACCATCGGCTTCGAGGGTCTCGCACCCTATTGGTTCGAGGTCGAAGGCGCGCTGTTCCTGTCGGACAAAGGTGACGTTCTCGGTCGCCTCGGAGGCTATTATGATCAGCGCCTCACCCAGCGGTTGATCTTGCAACCGCGCGTCGAGCTGAATTTTGCCGCGCAGGATGCGAGCCGGATCGGCGCGGGGCTGTCCACAGCCGAGGTCGGCTTGCGGCTTCGCTACGAGATCAAGCGCCAGTTCGCGCCCTATGTCGGCGTGTCGTGGGCACGAAAGGTCGGACAGACCGGTCGTTACGCCCGCGCCGATGGCGAGGACGCCACCAGCGCGGGAATCGTGGCGGGGATACGTATCTGGTTTTGATATTACCGCGTTGCAGCCTGGCCCTATCCGGCGCTGCGACAGGTTACGACAGGCGGGGGCCACCCGACGAAGGAACGACCGATGAAACTTACCCTCACGATAGCCGCGATTGCGGCGTTGGCACTGGCGACCCCGGCGCTCGCACACGAGCACAAGCATGCTAAGCCAGCGAAGCCCGCTATGTCGGGCATGGCAGGCATGGATCATTCCATGATGATGAATGACCCGTCGAACCCCTATGCGAAGTCCGAGATGGACATGCACATGAAGATGATGATGGCCAAGACAGGTGATGCTTCGGAAAAGTGGACCCGCAAGATGATCGAGCATCATCGCGGCGCGATTGCCATGTCGCGCGTGGCGCTTGCTCAGGCATCCGATGCCGATACCAAGCGGATGGCGCAAATGACCATCGACATGCAGGAAAAGGACATCGGCGAGCTTCAGGGCTGGCTCCGCAGCCACGGCAAGCCCGCCCAATAGGAAGGGCCTTCAGCTGAAATTACGTCGCCAACGGGTCCACATGATTGCCAGCCGCCTTCACAAGTGGCTCGCTCTCATCATCGGATTCCAGCTGATCCTGTGGTTTTCCAGCGGCGCGCTGATGAGTTTTTTTTCGATCGACAAGGTGCATGGCGACCACATTGTCGATCGCAAGACCGTGGCGGCAATCCCGAAGGGCATGGCTCTTGCCGACCTCAACACGGTGCTGCCAAGGGCCGAATGGCGGAATACGGCACAAGCGGCCGTTTAGACCACCGCCATTGAAGGTCGTGAATTGGATCGTTCCATGCCTTTCATCGCCACAGTGAGTTCCGCCGTTCGATCAAATATCGAAGTGGGGGGCACCGAAAATACGGTGCCCCAAGCAAGCCTAACTTGACTGCTGCCGGCGCCCGGCGTTGAGCGATGCAGGCGCCACGCCTAACGGACCACGACGATCCACCACTCGGATGTTGCGAGCTTTAGCCTCGATCACGAGGCGCTCGGTGACGCCGTTACCTTGAAAAGCGATCACGAACCTCGGCTTGAGCGAGAGCATCTGCTCATTGCGGCGGAAACCCGCGCGATCGCCGAGCTTGCGATCGAGGCCGAACCGCACTTGCTGGATTCCGTTCTGATCGGCCCACGATGCCGCGAGTCGTTCGATTCCCTTCATATCGCCGCCATGGACCAGATACATATCGCCGACATGGGCGCGAACCTTGTTAAGGGTGGCAAGCAGGTTGTCGGCAAACGTCTTCATCTCGTCGTCAGTGGCGAAGGTTAGGCGGCCACCGGCGAATACCACCGGCGTCCCCTGTGCCGTGTTGGCGTTCAGAGCCCGCTCCCGGCGGGCACGAAGGAAGGCATGACCATCGACGATCCCGGCGGTGACGCCGAGCGATATGCGGTTGCCGGACGATGGCACCCAGGACTTGCCGGTCTCGCGGATATAGTGCGCGGCGGCGACGTCTCGCATGACCTCGAAGGACCCAGCGGATTCCTCGACCTTCTTGGCCAGCTCGATCTTGTCCTCGAGGTTGGCCGTGCTGATCTCCGAGCCGTCCTGTTCGGCGAGGAGCAGGCGAATGTCGTCGGTCAACCGATCGACCAGCCCGTGCTTCTTGGCGGCGGCGCGGTGGAAGAGGTTCACCAGGCCCCAGCCCAGATCTTCGATGTCACGC
>NZ_NCGH01000060.1:0-2077 GCF_002281505.1 Sphingomonas sp. 28-62-20 | reverse complement strand
CGGGGATGGGCGCGCCGACGTCATCGGGTTCGGTGTTGCGGGCACGTTTGTGGGGCTGGGCCAGGCCAACGGCACCTTCGCCGCCCCCACGCTGGCGCAAGCGACCTTCGGCACCAACCAGGGCTGGTCGAGCCAGGACGCGTTCGCGCGCCTTGCGGGCGACGTTAATGGCGATGGCCGCGCCGACGTGGTTGGCTTTGGCGTCGCGGGGACGTTTGTGTCCTACGGCCAGAGCGACGGCACATTCAGCGCCGCCGCCTTCGACGTCGCCAACTTCGGCGCCAACCAGGGCTGGACATCCAACAACCTCCTCCCCCGCGACCTCGCCGATCTCAACAATGACGGCAGGGCCGACATCGTCGGGTTCGGGTTCAACGGCGTGTTCGCAAGCACTGCATTCGCAGGGTGATGATAAATTCCACCGACCGTCACCCGTGTGCTCATTGGCGCAGCCAGATCGAGATGATGCGTCAAGGCTGCGCGAACGTCGAGAGATGGTCGCGCAGCTCCGCCTCGCTCAGGCGCATCGCGGCTATAACCTGCGCCATGATGGCGGGATCGATCACGGAGACCGATTTGCGCGCCCCCATACCTTTAATCAATTCCGCCTGGCGGTGAGGCGAAACGGTGCCGTAACTGGTTAGCGTTGTCATGACGCGATCGTGCCCCAGATTTTGCGACCAAGCTTTGAATTGCTCCGGCGTGGTGCAAACCTGTTCGCCCAATTGCACCAGCGTATCGCGGAAAGAATGCGGGTTGAAATAGGGCAGGTCAGCCGCCGTGAATGCCTTGCGGAATATGTCGCGAATCGGCCCGGCTCCCCGCCAGCATTCGTCGCGGCGCAGACCGGTGGGCACAAAGCCGCCATTTACGCCAAGGCCGATTTTTGTCGGTGGAAACAGCGGGTCGTCATCGCCCCAAAGCAACGTAGTGCGCAGGTAGTGGCACCAGTCCTTCACGATCGGGAGCGCTTCGCCGCCCACCGGGAAAAACCACGTGTCAAAGGTCTTGCGGGCCTTGGTTCTAACGTCGCGCGCATCCTGATCGACGCGGTCCTGCACCAGATCGACGTGCTTCAACCGGAACGATGCCAGCGCCCCGTCACGCGCCCCGGTCAGCAGGGCAAAGGCCACCAGCGCCCGGTTGCGCAATTCGATTGCGTTGCCGGTGGGCATGGTGTCGATTACGCGATGGACTTGCTCCAGCGTCGGGAAGGGTTTGTGCCGTGCAGCCTTTGCAATCCGCACGTCCTTTTCGCCCAGGTTGAAATAGTCGGCATCGGCATAGGAAAGGCGCGATTTGTAACCGGGCTGCCTGGCCAGCCACACAAAGAATGCGCGCAGGGCCGACAGGGTGGAATTGACAGTCGCCCGGCTCAGCGGCTTGCCAGTGCGAACCGCCAGTTGCTTGTCCAGCTTATGCTTGAAGGCCACCGCCTGCGCCCGGTGAAAGGTCTTGAAATCCTTGCGCCCGTTCGCCTCTTCGAAGCGCGCCAGGGCCTTGGCAACGGCATCGATTGATCCTCCATCCCTGCGCTGCGCTTCCTTCAGATAGGTGAAGTATTCGCGCTTGATCCGGGCGTTTGCGGCATTGTGTTTTGCCATGGTCTGTCAGTCCTTTCGATTGCCACAGTTTACGGAAGGGGCGGTGCGCTCACATAGGCGCGGGCCTGCTTCCCTGATTTGGACGTCCAGATTGGGCATAATTGCAGGGATTGCGGCCAAGCGGGTGCGCCGGTTCATGATGTTACCGCAGACTTCGCAAAGGGCGCGCAGGTTGCCCGTGGTGGCATTCTGGCGCGTGGCTTCGATCATCCCCATGGCTGGCGCGCGGTGATCGCGACACTTGACGCAAAAAATCATGCCGGGCTGGCTAGGCCGCTTGCGGCTGGCATTACGCTTGGTCAGGAAGGCGCGAACCATGCCGCCCGCAAACAGGGTAGGGCGACCAGTGCTGACAGGCTCCAGCCCGTTCGCCTGCTGACCTGCTCCCCTGAAGAGTCCTCGGATTGAGGTTATCCTGTTCCTCAAGAGGGAGACAGGCAGTGAAGCGATCGAGGTTCAGCGATGAGCAGATC